>DAOWED010000149.1 GCA_030638685.1 Candidatus Heimdallarchaeota archaeon
ATGCCGTTGATCAATAATTGTAAGATAGCAAGAAGAGAAAAGATATCTGTAGGTCCTTTTCCTATGATTTCGCCTTCATACATTATTAAAAGATAGTCATACATTTTCAAAACCTCATCTAGATCACTTGAAACAAGCAATATTCCTACTCCCGCATTCCTCATTTTAATTAGTTCATCATGAACCTTTTCCATAACACCAATATCAACCCCTCGTGTTGGTTGACTTGCAACAATTAATTTTGGGTTTTTAGAAAGCTCTCTAGCAAGAAGAACTTTTTGCTGGTTTCCTCCGCTTAATTTTGAAATAGGTGTATCAATAGTTGGTGTTCTTACATCATAGCTTTTTACTAATAGAGTAGCCAATTTAGTCATTATTTTTGCCGGAAGCATAATTCCTCTCTTGAACGCTCGTTTAATCCCTTTTACTGAAAGAAGGTAATCGGAAGCCATTGTTTGACAACCTTGAAACCCAAGCCATATGTTTTCTTTAACTTCAAAATCTTGGATCAATCCTTGGGCATTTCTATCTTCAGGAATATAAGCTATGTTGTGGTTAATTATTTCCAGTGTCGAACATTTGTTCAAATCGCTTTTTTTCGTCTCACTGGTAAACCAGATATTACCATAAACTTCGTTTTGTAACCCCATTAAAGATTCTACTAGCTCCGTTTGCCCGTTTCCTTGTACTCCTGCAATTCCAACTATTTCATGGTCATAGATTGTGAAACTAGCATTATTTACAACTTTTTGATGATTTTGATCAATTACTGAAAGGTCAACCACATCTAGAATGGTGTCTCTACTATCAAATGATTCTCTTTCCAATTGTTCTGTTAATTTTCTTCCTACTACCATTTCTGCTAAAGAACGTTCAGTTGACTCTGATGGTATGGCTTCTCCTACCAGTTCTCCTCCTCTCATTACTACTATCCTGTCAGCAATAGCCAACGGTTCTCTTAGTTTATGGCTTATAAAAATTAGTGATTTTCCTGCTTTCTTTAACTGCCTCATTGTTTTGAACAGTTCAGCTACTTCAGAAGGAGTTAGAACAGCAGTTGGTTCATCCAAAACAAGTAATTGAGCATTCCTATACAATTGTTTTAGGATTTCAACTCTCTGTTTTAAACCAATTGGAAGATCTTCAATTTTTGCTTTTGGATTTATTTCTAAGTTAAAATCCTCACTTAGTTTTCTTATTTCTTCAATTGCTTGTTCATTATCAATAAATACTGAAAGGCTTTTTCGTTTTACTGAATTAAAAACAGATTTCTCTTCTGAAACTTTATCACCATAAGTTATTTCTTTCCCCAACATAATGTTTTCCGCAACAGTTAATGGTTCAACTAGTTTGAAATGTTGATAAACCATTCCTATACCTATGTTCATTGAATCCTGAGGGTTCTGAATATCAAAAAGTGTTAATTGTTTACTATTAGGCTCTATTCCGGCAAACCAATCTCTATCAATCCAGATTTCACCTTCATCTTGTTTATAGAGTCCTGATAATATTTTCATCAAGGTTGATTTTCCTGCACCATTTTCACCCAAAATAGCTAATATCTCTCCGGGAGCAATATCAATTGTAACGTTTTCTACAGCTTTCACCATTGGAAATGACTTAGATATACCTCGAAGCTCAACAACTGCACCTTGAGAATGTGATTTTTCAGAATCTGAAAATGCTTTCGATTCCATAGTTTTCTCCTATGTTATAATTTTTAAAAACATTTCCTACTAAATGATTTTCAGATACTATCAACGTTAACATTGTGAAATTCAGTTTCTATTACTTCTAAAAAAATAAAAGGAGGAGAGGAATGAAGTACTAATCAGTTATAAGCGATTATTATCTTCTTTTTCTGATTGCATAAACCATAATCATACCAAATGCAAAGATTGGGAATAAGAAACCAGGGGTTTCCTCTTCAGCAAGTGTTGGATTATCCTCTGGGGCTACAGTGAATTCAGAAACATTAAAGACACCTGCAATAATATCGTCTTTGATTTCCATGATGAATTCATAGTTTGTGGTTCCAGATTTATATTCAGCGTTCTTTTCGTCTTGAGTGTATTCCATTTCAGTTATTCCTACACCATCTTCAGCTAGACCTAGACTGGTAAATCCAGCTGTCCAGGTATCACCCACTATGGCAGCAATATCAAGATAAACAGCAACATCAACTCTTTTAATCATTGAAGTTAAGACGTAACCTGGTTTAAGATAATCTTGATTGGAGTCAACACCAATTGCATAGACTGTAGTGCCTGCTTCTTCAGCAGCATCAAAAACACCTAAACCAGTTCCACCAGCAGCGGCAAAAATGATATCTGATCCTTCTTCAATAAAACTGTCAGCAACATTCTTACCACCAGCTACATCACCCCATGGGTTTGATGAGTCTGGAGAATAAGCTACTCTTATGTTAATATCTGGGTTGATATATCTTGCTCCTTGTTCATATCCATTTTTGAATCTGTTAATCAAAGGAATATTTAATCCGCCAAGGAAACCAATATCATCTGTTTCAGTGATCATTGCGGCTAATGCGCCTGCTAAGAAAGATCCTTCATGTTCTTTGAAAACGATTGAGTTTACATTAGGTAAAGTAACAACCATATCAATGATCATATAGTTTTGAGTTGGATGAGCTAATGCTGAAGCATTTACTCCACCAGCTGATGAGAAACCAATTGCAATGATTAAGTCATATGTTCCATCTACGGCATAAGCTTCTATTGCATTGTTGATTTCATCAACTGTTGCAGGTTCTGTTTCATCTACTGTTATTCCAGGGAACTCAGTTTTTGCTTGCTCAACACCTACTTTGGCAGCATCATTGAAACTTTTATCTCCTAAACCACCAGTAGAGAAAACTACTGCAATTTTGGCATCTGATGCCATTGGAGTAATCTCATTTACTGTTGATGCCATGGCTGTTGCGCCATAACTACTCATCAATAATAGAGTAAAAGCTATACTTAGTATTATTTTCTTATTTTTCATAATTTTTTCCTCATTAATTATAAATTATTAAGGGTATTATTACCTTACCACTGTCATTTTATAAGCTTTAATTGTTCATATTCATTCTCTCACCAAAAAATTGTTTTTTTTACACAAAAGTGCAAAAAGGCGCTGATTATCGAACTAAAAAGAAGGAGGAATATGTTTCAAGAAAAAAAAATCAAAGAAAAATCAAAGATAATTCAATGAATTGTATCGTTAAATAGTAGAAGTGAAGTGTTTAACTGAACGATTGATTATAGGCTTAAGTTGCTGATAATCGTAATCTTTGGGGAACTCTTTATAACCCAAAGTAAAACCGTTCTTGCGGATAAGACGACCTTCTTCTTCGAAGTAAAAATCCATAGTTCGTCTGAACATGCGGCTTAGAGTTTCATTAAGATCACGAGTAGAAACATTGACCGTTCTTGGACCAAAGTAGTCTGCTTCACATTCTCGAATAAAAACATGCTTTGAGAACTCTTCAGCATCTTCCAGTTTAAGTAATTCTAATAATAAAATAGAGCTGATTTGACCAGGTCTAGAATTAAGATGATTAACAATTCTTCTGGCTTTTCTAGGTCGACCATTTAGAAGTTGAATTCTGTCAACGGATAGGAAAGAGCCAGGACTATGTGTGAGATAAAGTCCACCAACATACGGACGTTCATCTGCTGTTTCAACAAGAGTATGGAATTCTCGGGCGGCTAACATACGACCATCACCATAAGCGTATTTCGTGGTCTTAATTCTTCGGTTTGACCGAGTTACACTTGCACGTAAATCGGATTCCAATCGTGACCAATCAATAACACTGAAATAATCCATTTTTGTTACCTCTTATTGCTTTTAGAGAAAACTATAATTGTATTACACAAATAAGTTTCTCATTGGCTTGAATGACCTACACCTCAAACACTTATAAATATTTCCCGTTTATAAGCACTCTATAAGCATAGATGAGTGATTAAAGGCATTAAGCCCATTCCTATAATAATGTCACATACCGAAAATAAAAAGGTTAGCTTATCAATCAAAGAATGAAAAAATCAAAAATGAGGATTGTTAATTGATAAGTTTAGATAATCAATTACTTCGTCTTTGACACAACACTAAAGTATGACACAATTGAGCTATTAGTAATGAAAATTCCTTCTTTTTTTCATATGTTTTTGATTCTTCTCATCCTATCAACTCTAGGAGCACTGGTTACTCAAGATCTTTCATCTATTCAAGAAGCAGTTGAGTTTTCAACTTCTGATGGGATAATGTTAGGAGGAATTTTTTATACTCCCCAAAATAAAGAAGGACCATTCCCCACAGTTATTGCAGTTCATGGTATTTCTTTAAATCAAAAATATTTAACTACAATTGCCAGTGAATTCAGTAGAAATGGATTTGCGGTTTTAACTTTTGATATAAGGGGTCATGGTAATTCTGGAGGGCACCTGAACAAAGATGCTATTCATGATGTTAAAACTGCTTTATCTTATCTTCGTACCAGACCGGATGTTAATAACTCACAAATAATGTTACTTGGTCACTCGTTAGGTGGAAAACTTGTCTTAAGGGTTGCAGTCGAAGATCCAGGAATATTGGCAACCATTGTTATAGGGAGTCAAGCTGAAAATGTTACTCTTACTTCTGATAATCCTAATAATCTTCTAATCGCCGTTGGAAGAGCCGATGAATTTGTATCTGAGGATTATGCAAAAGATATGCTTTTCAACTCAACTAATCATGAATTATCTACTCCTGATATTCTTTGGGGATCTTTTGAGGAAAAAAATGCAAGAAAATTAGTTTTTGTTTATTCCAATCATATTTTTGAGGTCATTAACAGAGAAATAATTAAAGAATCCATTTCATGGTCTAATTCTGCAATAGGTAAGGAAGAAAAAAACATATCCTTAACACCTATTTGGATTCACTCGTTTCTGTATATTGGAATTATAGCTTCAATAGGAGTATCATTAAGCTACTTCAATAATTATTCACTTAAAAAAGAGGAGGAAGAGTATTCTCTCGATGAATTAGAGCTTAAATATGCTAGAAAAATTAGGAGAATCTATAGAGTGGGTTTAATCTTGGCAATATCTCTTATAACCCCCTTAGTACTCAATCTCTTCAATCAAATCGTGGGAAGACACTTTGAGCAGGTGTTCACTTTCCTCTATCTCGGTCCTCTTATTTTTCTCTTCTTTACTTACAGTCTCTTAATGGTTGGTACATTCATTGGTTTTTATCTCTGGCGACCTAAAGCTGAAGAATTGAACAGGAATGTATTACAACAGCTAAGTTTGAAAGAAACTATGCAAGGGCTCTGGATAGCTTTTGTTTTTATTCTTCCGATAGCGATTTTTTCATCAATTAGCTGGTTAGATTTAATATTTACACCATCAAGATTACTTCTTTTTTCTATGAACTTTGCAATTGTGGCTGTTTTTTCGATCACTTTAGAGTTAATTATTCCGTTAGGTGAAGAAAAATTCTTCTGGTTAAATGAAGATGAAAAAGGGCACCCGTGGTATCATCAAGTCTCAATCAAGGATTTCACATATTATTCCATTGCAAAAATCTTAGTATATGTGCCGATGGGATTTGCAGCACTTGATCTTTTGAAAATTGACGAATATCGATTTGTAATTGTAATCTTTTTTCCAATATTAGCTGTAATTCAAATCTTCTTTTCTATCATTTCTCTGGTGGCTAGAAGGAAAGGATTTTCCGCACTAGGAATAGGTGTCCTCCAAGGAACGCTATTGACTTACTTCATTGTTGCAATTGTTCCACTATAATCTTCATTTATCTAATTTATTTTCATTTCTCAGTTTTTTTCATAGAATTTTATGGGCACAAAACTTAACTTTGCAAAGGTGTAAAGTAAGCTGGATGTCAGCAAATAAGAAAAAACTCAATGAATATCTTTCGGAAGTTGAACCTAAGGAACTCAGAACCCTTCTTAAAGAATTGATTGATTTGCATCTTGAGATACCTAAGCAGATACTTACTTTTATGAAAGAAGAACACGATTATGCTGGAACTATTAATGTTTCGGGTGATGAGCAGTTAAGCTTAGATGTGGCAGCACATGAACTTTTTATTCAAAAAATATCGCCTCACCTCTACTCACTTTTAATTGGAGAGGAGACTACTCCCGAAAATATTGCCAGAGGAACAGGAGAATATGTAATTCTTGGTGACTTTATTGATGGATCATCAGTTGTCAGAAGTCGAGGACCAGGTGGAATTTTAATGATTACTGATAAATCAGGCGTAATTAGGGCAGCTCTAACTGCTAGTTACACCTTATTTATCCGCTTTGATATTGCTACAGAATGGGGATATATTCAGTTTGTTTACGACGGAAAAGACTATTATGTTTTACAAGATCAGCTAGATATTGAAAAGATTACTAATAAGGCTGTTTTTGGCTTTGGTGGAAAAATGAGCGATTACAGCTCATCTCAGAAAGAATTTGTTGAAGAAGTAGGAAAAAGAGCAAAATTACGTTATGGTGGATGTTTAGTTCAAGATATGAACAATATCTTAGATGCTACTGGTGTATTTGGCTATTTTGCTCCTAAACTCAGATTAGCTTATGAAATATTACCTTATCTTTACCTTCTATCAAAAATTGGAGGAAAAGGATATTATATTACTGCAGAAGGTGAATCATTCTCTCTTGAAAATGCTCCTCCACTAGTCTTTGACAAATTAACTGAAATGGACTATCTTCACCAGAAAGTAGGTTATGTCGGCGGTTCTAAAGAATTAGTTGACCTTTGGAAGAGTTAAGAATACTATAAACCTACCGAGTCAAAAAAATTAGTGAGGAGGAGAAAATAAACTATTTCCAGTTAAAAGAAGGAGACTTCTACTGATTAAGTTAGATCAATAAGTATCTTCTAATTTTCTTTCATGGATGTACTTATGAACGTGTTCTGCTGAACTTGTCATATTCAAAGCATCTATGAAAGCTATCATATCCTTTTCAGCTCTGGTTAAGATTGCTTCTTTCGCTTCGGCTCCTATTGCTTCTACTTCATCATAAAATTCTTTCCAAGCAAACTTTGAATTAGCTGAAAAGGTCTTATGTTCATCAACTCCTTCCTTGGAATATTTTTCAAGAACCCACTCTCTCATTCGACCATAAAGGGCTGGTTCATGTTTTTCTAGCTCCGAAAATACCAATATTTGCCAAAAAGTCCCTATATTACCTTTAGAAATATCTCCATGGGGAAACATCTTAGCTATTACATCAACTGGAGTGCCAGTAATTCCATGCTGAGCTATTCTACAAGTCGTATAACCCTCTTTTTCAAGGGCATTGATTGTGTCACTTGTTACTTGTAGGTTAATACCGAGCTGTGGAATTACTTTTCCTTCAGCATCGACGGTAACACCATGCTTCGAACCATTAGCTATTGCAAGATAGTCAATATTTACTCCATGTCCAGTTAGTGCATTTAGGTAATGAACGGCTTCTTCTGGAGTACTGTATTCAGACCCACCTGTTATTTCACCTATTTCTCCTTCTAAACCATATACTCTATCACCCATTTGTTCTTTAAGAAAATCAAAAAGAACTATACCTTTCTCAATTATATCTGCTAATTGCTCAGGTACAGTATCAGCTTCCGTATTGTAAAGATATGAAGTGTCAATAGCATAACCTGTAAAACCAGACTCTACCCTAGCAACTATTTCTTTCTTCACTTTATCCATTTCTTCAGGAGTACCTTTTTTGACGGTTACATGGTCTGCATGAAGAGAATAAGCAAACCACTTTTCCTTCTCAGCAGCTGATCTTACTCGCTTAGCAAATTTTAGAGGAGTATAACCGGTGTATCCTCCAGATAAGTCCATCTCACTTAAAGCCAGCTCCATAATAACTACAGAACGAGTTTTCTTGGCAGCTCTTAATATCCCTCGAATAACTTCTTCAGTAGCTCTGGGGTTAATTGCAGCTATAATTGATCCTTTCCCTAAAACACCTTGTGCCAAATAATTCATTGGTAATGGTTCTCTTGGTGTTTCAAAATAATTAATCACTTCTAAAACCATATGAAATTATCTAACTATTAATTATTAAATGCTTCGAGATACAATATTTCAATTATTTCAACTATATTTTGATTAATTCTACGTTTTGTTATTTAAATTAATAGATCAAAATCTTGATTTCCATTGTGCGTTATTTTAAGAGAAAGACAACTAAGAGTATCAAAGCAGCAATTGAAAGCAAGATAAAACCATAAAAAATAGCCTTAATCTGTTTTCCATAAAGTGCTTTATGTTCAAAACATTTCTTTGGGCACATTTCGCTGCAAGTGTAACAACTCAAACATTCAGAATAGTCAATATGCATTTTCTTATTCTCATCAAAAGAAATACATTGTACTGGACAAGCTTTCA
>DAOWED010000104.1 GCA_030638685.1 Candidatus Heimdallarchaeota archaeon
ATTCAAGGAGCAGGGTTATTCTTTGAAGAATGCGCACAAGAATTTCACGACCAAGAAAAAATTCCATATGCTGTCGCTCTCTACCGAAAATCTTTGGAAGCTTTTGCGAAAAATGAACGAAAAAAGAAAGATGTGAAGTTTATACTTAAATAGCATTATTATCACTTGTATTTGTTTCTATTTTCACAGTGAAAAATGTAATTAATATTTGCTTCTATAGTAAACAAAAACAAAGTATTAAAGATTGTTTTATCAAATGCTTTTAATGAGCAAATTAATCGATTTAACATTGAAATACTGGGATACAGAGAATTGTGCAAGAGCAACGGCTTGTGGTTTACTTGATTTTTATAATCACGTTTCTGAAAGTAAAACAATGTTTAAAGCCATTTTACCCTTCGGTGGAGGAATTGGTGAAAAGTCTATCTGTGGAGCCGTTTGTGGCTCATTAGCTGCTTTAAGCTTCAAACTTACTGAATTAGGTCTTGAAAAAGAAACAATTAGTGAAAAAGCTACTCTTTTCAAAGAACAATTTACTGCTCGCTTCGGAACATTAGTTTGCAGAGAACTGATTGAACCTTACCTTTTGGAAGATGGAACTTATGCTCTTGAACGAAGAGATAGTTGCACAGAGTTAGTTAAAGAAGGAGTTAAGCTAGTCGATAAAATTGTAGAGGAATATCAAGCCTAATAGAGGATGAATACGATTAATTCTGAGTTTTAAGAGAAATCATATTCTTCATAGCTTGTTTCTTTTCCGGGGAAAAGACTTTCTTTAACATCAGAAACGAATTTCTTGGTAGCTGTGGTTATTTCATCTTTCAAATTAGCATAGTTTTTTACAAACTTAGCTTGAAAATCAGTTAACCCCAGCATATCATTAATAACTAATACTTGTCCATCACAATGAACTCCGGCTCCTATGCCAATTGTAGGAATGGTTACTTTTTCAGTTATTTTTTTGGCAACATTAGGGGGTAACCCTTCTAATACCATGGAAAAAACACCTGCTTTCTCTAGCTCTTGAGCATCTTGTAATAGTGTTTTTATTGCTTGTTTATTTTTTCCTTGGACTTTCCATCCTCCAAGTTGGTTAATTGACTGGGGAGTTAATCCTATATGCCCCATAACAGGTATTCCTGCTTCAATTATCTTCTTTATCTCTGGAACTCTTTCCCTTCCTCCCTCAAGCTTAACTGCTTTGGCTCTTCCTTCTTGAATCATTCTTCCCGCGTTAGTTACTGCTTGTTCAACGGACACTTGATAGCTCATAAATGGTAAATCACCAACTACTAATGCTTGAGAAACACCTCTAGAGACGGCTCTACAATGATAAATTACTTCATCAAGAGTCACTCTTAGTGTATCTTCAAGTCCTTGGAACACCATTCCTAGAGAATCACCTACCAAAATAACCTCTATCCCTGCTTGATCAAGAAGACTTGCTGTTGCAAAATCATAAGCTGTTAACATGGAGATCTTTTCATTGTTTTTCTTCATTTCGGTTAGATAAGGAGCAGTAATCTTGGATGACATAGCTAATTACTTATTGTTTAAATCAGATATGAATACTTCGATTCAGCAAAAAAAAAGAATAAAATTACTATTTACGTGATTCAAAGGTTGAAAGTCACTTGCAAAAGAAATAACAGAAACTATTCATCCATCATTTCTCTAACTTCTTGTGGATCTTTTTCAGGAAGGTCTCTTACTGTTAATGCTTGAAGTATTTTACTTTTAAGCTCGTCAAACCCTTCTCCTGTAGTTGAGCTTGTTTCAAAGTAACCAATAAAGAAACCATACCCTTGCATAACTTCGCGAGGTCTTCCTTCAGCAACCATTCTTTCTAGATCTTTCTTATTTCCAACAAGTATGGCTGGTATAGAGTTAGAGGGGCCTATAAGTTTTTCAATGGCTTGATTTACATCATTGACCCAATTATCAATTTTCTCGAGTGATTGTGGATCATCAAGACCAAAAGTGTAAATTATCAAGTCAGTGGCTATAAGTAGTTGTCTGGATAAAAGATCAATTGCATGAGCAACTCTTTTTTGACCTGCTACATCATATGCTTGAACTTTATACCCGGTACTTTCCATAATAGTTTCATCTTCTAAACCAAAGGAATCCAGATTAAGAAAACGGGTAGACTTTGTTGCTTGATCGATTGGTTCCCCTGTAAGAAGAACATTCAGAACTGATGTTTTTCCAACAAATGATTCTCCAACTATGAGTATTTTACCGATTCCTGAACGTCGCTTTAGCACTTCTAAGAATGTAAGATGTTCATGAGACAATGTTGAGCCATTATTTGTCATTGCAATCTAAAAGTAAGTAGAACGTCTTTATTCTTAAGCATTACTAAGTAGATTGAAGAATATTCTTAATAAGATGAAACTGCATTATAACAACTTAATTAGTAATTTTCAGAAATGATAGCTTTTTAATGGCGTTTCAATAGCGTTTTAACAACTTTTACGGTATTTCCAGATAAACAGTGCAATAGTTACAACAACTATTGAAAAACCAAGGATCATAAGATTTCTACCAATAGTATAGTCTCCTTCTCTTGGTGAGGAAATCTCCAAATCAAACCACCCATAAGAGATAAAGCTTTGACCTTCAGTCCAATTAAGAAGAAGAGATAGAATAGTAATTTCTTCACTCTCTTCTGGATTTGAAATATCGAGCACTGCTCTTTGATTATAAGAGTCAGAACTATTGATCCTTGATAATTGATCGCCAGAAAGGAAAAATAATTCAGCAGAAGCAATGTATTGGTCCACAAAATTCTCATAAGTTAATGAGCCATTAAGATAGTCTTCCCAATAATCTGATTGATTATCAGAGAATGAAGAATAATCTTCTTCCTCGAAAATTCCCCAACCAACCGTATAATTAACAGTTGATTCTGAATTATAAAGTCCCCACTCAATTTCAGCACTTCCATCTGTTGGAAGATCAAAGCTTACACCAGCGATAAAGGAAAATCGATCATTTAGCACTCGAAAAGAATAACTTGCAGAGTATTCTTCTACCTCAGTTCGAGTAGAATAAGGTCCAATAAAAAAGCCAGAAAGGATGAGAATAAGACTAACTAGAGCCAGTGGTTGGTTGATTTTATTGAGTTTTTTCAACCTCCAGTTAATAAGTAAAGTATTCTTAATTTTAGCGACGAACTCTTGCAAATCGCTAAAATAATCTCTTCTAGGCTTACCATCTGATGTTTTGCTTTCGGTATCTTTGTTTTTTCTTGACCTTATTTCGCTTATTGCTGGAAAGAGAACTCGGGAGAGATAAAGGGCAAAAACTAAACCATGTACTATTAGGTCACGGATAACCATTTTAAGAGTAGCAGTGCCGTAAGATTCGCGAATTTGACTTGGAGACATGTTTGTAAGGAATGAGCCGACCCCTTCCTCAAAGGAATAGGATTGAACTATAATTCCACCCCCACTAATCCAATAAGGTAACCAGCTAACATCAAAATCAAAGATAAGATACCAATCAATATCGTATTGATGGTTATCAAAAG
>DAOWED010000006.1 GCA_030638685.1 Candidatus Heimdallarchaeota archaeon
AATATGATGAAGCAATTGAAAAACTTGAGAAAACATTAAGTTTCTACAAACAAACAAAGACCATCAGTGTAGTAGCCAGTCTCCTTTTTGAGTTGGTGGAAGTAAGTGCTGATAAAAAGGATTTTGACTTAGTTAAAAAATATCAAACAGAGCTTCAGGAACTAAATGAAGAAGTAAAGAGCAAGAATATAAGTCAAAGAGCTGAAATAGCAAAAGCAATAGTGCTAAATAATAGTACAGATCCCACCGAAAAAGAAAAGGCTCAAAAAATAATTAAAGAGGTTGTTAATGAAGGAATAGAGGTTCATACTCTATCTATTGCTGCTGAAAAAATACAAAAATAGAATCTCCCCGTAAAGATGGAAGAAGCGAGATACAACTTCTTACATCTTTAGTTTTTCGTAATCCCGTTTAAGCGTAAATTATCTCCAATTATTTCTATGTGGGCCGTTCATTAAACCTATTTTTTCTTTGGTTATTTCTAGTTTCCTGATTGAACTTTTCTTCAGTTCATATGCCGTAACAGGGAATAACCTACTAGCTTGTTTAATGGCTGTTTTTATGCCCTTTACTATACCAATTTGGCTTCTGATAATTCTTAATTCCGGTTTTCTTGTTTTTTTGATTGTTTTTACGCTTGTTGTCATTTTAGTTCATTCCTATTTTTTTTGGGGGGGGTGTTTTTACTTCTTAGTTTGTTGAATGTAGGGGATGGTACTACTCTTCTTAGGAAGTTTAGCATTGAGCTTATCTTATTGTTCTTACTCTTTTAATTCTGATTGCTCTAATAGTTCTAGTAGTTGTGATTGCTTTTATTGTAATTGTAGCCATTTTTTTCATTCCTTATTTTTTGATTTTTTCTGGTTTATCTTCTTACTATCTCCAATTTACTCGAATAGAGTCGGTCATTATTGCCATGCGTTTTCTTGTTGCATCAAGATTTGTTGTCATCTTTGTTTGACTCTTTGCCTGTTCAAATCCAGGAGATGGTAGTAGTCTTTTTACGAAGCTTATTACTGAGCTAATTTTTATTGCTCTTTCAGTATTCTTTCTGAGTGTTTTTGTTGGTTTTATTGTAATTGTAGCCATTTTTATCATTCCTTTCCTCTTTTTTTGTGAGGTGAGGTTTACCTCATTTTAATTATTGTATCAAGATATATTTAAGTGTTCTCATTTTAATCATTAAACTGAGCAAAATTTATAGTCTACAAAGTTATATTTGGTCGATTTATGGATTAAAACGATGTTGGGTTGAATAACTCAAATAAGGCGCACTGAAGAATCAAAAGAAAAGCATAGAGGTAGAAAGGTATATATATTGTGGATACAATAATTGAAATAAGTGTAACTGAGAGAAGAAAAAAATGACGCAAGAATTGAAAAAAATAAAATACATAGATAAATTGATAGAAATCGCACAAGATAGGCGATACTCAACGGCTATTGATTTATGGTCAGCTATATTATTAGAAGGATCAGGAACAAAGTATGTAGATCTGAAAGATAATATTATCAAAGGTATAACAGCAAAAGACATTGCAAGAAAATTAGATATGAAAATTAGCTCAGTGTATCACAATTTAAAGATTTTACAGTCCAATGATTTTCAATTCTTTGAAACAGATGAGTTAGTTAAGGAAAGCAAAACAGCAGGAAGAAAAGTCACGCAAACAGTATATAGAGTACCTAGTGCATATTACGAAGAACTAGCCTTTTTATTGCAGCGACAAATGGAAGAAGGAGAATATAAGCAAGCACATCAAGAACTAACTTATTTCAACCTCCTTAAAATGAGAGGTATATTGGCATTATATGCTTCGATGTTACATCAAGATAGAGTATTAGTCCACAATAAGACGGAAGCGAATGAAAATTGGTATGAAGAATGGATGAATACAATAAAGTTTGATGATCAGATAGCTACTCCCGGAATCTTACATACGGTTCGTGCAGATAAAATGAAAGAAGTGTTAAAGGTAATTAATCACTGCTGTGCAGATTCCTTCGATGAAGATAAGAAAGAGCAACATAAGAAGGATAAAGAAACTAAATCAATGGTTCAATTTTCATATCTAGTTTTTCCAGGAAGAACAGATGAAATGAAAAGTGGAGAATGGATAAAAAGAAAGGAGTATAAATTAAGAAAGAAGGATCTGCCTGAAAAAGACAGTTCTCAAGAAATATTAGACTGTGAAAACGATCATGAGACATTGTTTAAGTATGGATTAACTTGCCCAGTATGCAAGATGAAACCACCCAAAAAATAATTATCAAAAAATGAAAAAGATAAGAAAAAAGATGTTTGCTCAATTGTGAGCAAACGAGGGGGAAACGAATTAATTTCTAATTTCTAGTTACTTTCAGCTGATGCTGCATTATGCATCCAAATAGCTAATGGACGATAGATTGCATGGGCAAATTTGTTGAAAGGAGCTAAGAATAACAATTCTGCTGCCACAATAATGTGCAACAGTAAAGAATAATAGATCCAGTCACTTCCTGCATCAAAAGTATAGACTGAAATTTCAACAAAGAATCCTGTCAAACCGGTAAAGAATAGCATTCCAAGGAATAACCAATCTGTGAATGTACCGTTTTCAAAATATTTGTTGTCTTTCTTTAATCGTTTGATGATTGCTATAGAGGCACCATACATCATTGCTATACCACTTAAAGTACCTAATAATCTAATTGGTGACCAAATGGGCACTTCAACATCAAAGAGGTTGACTATTAGATTACTTGGATCTTTGAACATGTAGTTCAAACCTGTTGCTGCAAAAAGACCAGCAAAACCCCAGAAGAGGGTTAGATGCATAATCCATTTACTAGTATACCAAGAACCAATGGGTTGAACGGGTGTAACTTCATCATCACAGTCATTGAACCTTGTTTGAATAACTAATTCAGAATAAACTGTTGAAATAAGTTGTTTAAACCATGTACCAATGGAAACATCACCAACAGAAGTGACTTTCTTGAGCTGAAGGAACATTCTTATCATTCCTATTGCCGTAAATAAGCCAACTATCCCTGCCAGTATCAGTCCTGCTATATGTATAAAGTGGAAATCAATCCTAAAGAAGTTAAAGAATTCTACATTAGGATCTGTGGCTGGAAGATCTGGGTGATGAATCATAGTTGGGATGAAGAACCATAGGAATATACCTAAGGCTAGCACGAAAAGAGAAGCAAAAAGCTTAGATTTGTAAAGCAAGCTTGAAAAACCTGTTACGTCATTCTTAGCGATAGTATATCTTCTTACTGCAGCCATAAATTCACCGGGTTCAGCTTGTCGAGGACAAGTTGCTGAACAGTCTGAACAATAGGCACAAAGCCATATTTCCTTGGAGGAAAGTAACTTTTCTTCAACACCTACTTGAGCGTATCTGATAAACTTTCGGGGGAAAGCTTCACCATCTTTGTCACTTGTTAAGTTACAAGTAGCTGTACATGTTCCACAATTATAACATTTAGAAACATCAAAAGCACCATACTTTTGGATTTCTATCAATAAATCGGGGTTTATTTCGTAAGTGCTCATTTTATTCATACTCCTGTCCTTTTAATCCGTAGATTATATAATCGTCCTCATCCTTTCCTGTTTCTATGACATCTTCCCATCTTTTCATGGCAATAATGTGGTAGAAAATTAGGTGAGAAGGATCACCAATTACTTCAGTAAGATCTGGAATCCTCATTGGTTTTGTCTTCAATTGTTCCTTGATAGCTTTCTTAATTCTACGGGATTCTTTTCTCCATTCTTTGAGTTTGTCAGACATACCACCATGACGCTCTCTAAGGATTTGAATGGGCTTTTTAGCTTTTTTAGTTTTTTCACTCATTTTTATACCTCCGAGGGATCTTGGGCTAAAGCCTTAACTTGAGCCTTATATTGGTCAAGTGTCCAACCTTTAACTTGGATGGCTCCTTCAGGGCAACTTGGCACACAAGTCCCACATCCTTTACAGAGTGCAGGGTTTACTCTTGCCACTGTTTTTCCATCTACTTCTGCTTCATAAATTGCTCCAGCATATGAACAAGCTGGTAGACATGTCATATGTCCTTTACATAGACTTTCATTTATTTCTGCAACATATGGTTGTAGTTCAATGATGTCTTTTGACATAAGGATCGCTGCTTTTGCTGCTGCTCCTGATGCACCTATTGCTGCTTCTGTAGATGTCATTGGTGCTTGAACTGTTCCTGCTAAGTATATTCCATCCACATCTGCTTCTACTGGACGAAGTTTGGGGTGAACCGATAATAGAAATCTTTCTGCACCTTGTGGTACTTTCATCATGTCGATTATATCTGGAATTTCTTCGGGCATCATTCCTACTGCTAATACGATTAAGTCAGTTGGAATAATCATTGTTTCATTGAAAGTTAGTCGATCAGTTACTGTAATGCTTAGCGGATGCTTTTTCTCAGTTATTTCTACTTGTGGTAGCTCTTCGCCTAAGAATGAGAAGAAACGAACGTTTTTCTCAGAGGCTGTTGTATAATAATCTTCATAGCCCCATCCGTAAGATCTGATATCTTCTTTGAATAGCTCAAAAACATGCATATCTGGGAATTTGTCTTTCAACTCGTTCGCCATATGTAATGTTGCTGTGCAGCAATACCTTGAACAATAGTAGTTTAGTGAACCATCTTCTAGAGGTTTATCAATATCTTCTCTATGCCTACTTCCAACACAGTGGATTAAAGCAGCTCTCTCTACTTTTTTACCGTTCCAGATTAATTCTTCTGAAGGGTTATCAGCTAAGTGTCTTATCAATTGAGGTAAGGTAATAACATTGGGATGTTGACCAAAACCATATTCTCCTTCATAAGGCTCATAAGGTTTAAATCCAGTTGCAAGAACTATTCCACCAACATTTATTGATTGTTCAGTAGGGTCATTCTCTAAAGTTATTCCTTCAGCTACTTCAGCACATTTACCACACTTAGTACAATTTACCCAGTCAATTGCTGGATAGCTGGGGTAAGAGCCAGGGTATTTTTGATAAATAGCTTTTCTCTTAGTTAAACCATAATCATACTCATTCTCTACTACTTCTGGACAAATATCAATTGCTTTAGCAGCTTTTTCACCAATCTTTGAAGTTACTCCTCTTGGAGTGTGTTTGATGGTTAAGTCATAATTACCAATACTTCCTGCGAAGCTGGTGACTTCAGAATTAGTGTGAACAGCAATTAATTCATTGGAAAGAACTTCTTCAATAAGTTCATGGATTAATTCCTTAGCATCATCATCTTTTGGATAAAGAGTGTCCAATTGAGTTACTCTTCCACCCAAGAAGGGAGATTTTTCAACTAAAATAACTGGAACATTTTTATCAGCTAAATCTTTTGCAGCTCGAAGACCACCTAACCCACCACCAACAACTAAGGTCTTTTTGGTGGCTTCAACTGTAGGTGCTTCAAGAAAGCCTTGTAAGCTAACTTTAGCAACACCGGAAGCAACTAGTCTTTTTGATTTTTCAGTGGCTTCATCTTTAGTATGAGGGTGAGACCAACTAACTTGTTCACGAATATTTACATGTTCAAAGTAGTAAGGATTACGCTCTTTTCTACGAAAAACGTTTTGGAAAGTTAGCTCGTGTAGTCTAGGAGAACAAGCAGCAACAATAGCTCGAGTAGCTCCTTTATCAAGTGCTTCTTCTATTAATTTTTGACCGGGGTCAGAGCACATGAATGCATAATCCTCAGAATGAACTACATTTGGTAGTTTTTTAGCCCATTCAGCAACTCCTTCACAATCAACAACATCTGAGATGTTGCCACCGCAATGGCAAATGAAAACTGCTACTTTTTCTTCGTTCTTTTCATCTACTTTCTTCTTTTCGGACATTAGATTTCCTCCTTTACTTTGGCTTCTGTTGCATGTCCTTTAGTGTAAAGTGATGAAAGGTATAGTCCTACTTTCATAGCTGTTGCACTTGCTTCAGCAATTGCATCCACAATATCTTTTGGGTTAGATGCTGCACCAGCAACATAAACACCCTCCATTGAGGTTACTGTAGGATCAATATTGGCTTTTGGTGTTTCTACAAACCCGTATTCATCAACATCAATGTCTAACATACGATTAACTTCGGTGCCAGGCATCATACCTAGTGAAAGAACAACCATTTCCATTTCCATCTCGTCTACTCCACCACCTTCTTCCATCTTCTCATAGCGAACCATTAAGTTACCATTAGGTAGTTCCTTAATTTTAGCAACCTTTGCTTTTATGAAGTTAATCCCCATAATCTTTGCTTCTTGATAGAATTCTTCGTATCCTTTGCCAAAAGCTCTGATATCCATGTAAAAGACCGTAACATCTGCCAATGGCAATTTTCCAGCAAGGAGCATCGTTTGTTTCACTGCATACATGCAGCATACTCTTGAACAATATGGTACTCCTACTGATTCATCTCTGCTTCCTGCGCATTGCACATAAGCTACCGACCATGGTTCTTTGCCATCTGTTGGTCTTAGTACGTGTCCGTATGGTCCATGAGGAGCTAATAATCTTTCCATCTGTAGTCCACTTAAGACATTCTTGTATTCCTCACCATGATATTCTTTTTTGTTTTCTATTGGTGTGTGTTCGTATCCTGTTGTTAGAACTATGGAATCTGCTTCTAAAACTATCTCTTCATCTTCTTGTGTATAATCTATACAATCTGTTGGGCAAACTTTTGCACATGCCCCACAGAAAGTACAATAATCGGGATCTAACACTGCACATTGTGGCATCGCATTGTCGAATGGAACTTGAATAGCTTTCTTTACACCTAATCCATGTTCCCATATTTCATCAGGGTAATCAATTGGGCATACATCTGCACATCTATTGCATCCTATACAGTCTTTTTCAATTACAAACTTTGCTTTTTTTGTTGCTTTGATTGTGAACCCAGGCTTTAGTTCTTCTATCTTGTTTACGACTGTAAAGGTGAAAAGATCTATATCTGGATGTTTAGCTGCTTCACTCATCTTCGGTGTTGCAATACATGAACAACAATCCATTGTTGGGAAAACTTTACTAAGTGTAATCATTTTTCCTCCAATTGATACTTCCTTTTCGATCAAGACTACTTTGTACCCTTGATTGGCAATATCAACTGCTGCCTGTTGTCCAGCTATTCCTGCACCTATTACTGCTACGTTATATTTCATTTTACTCACCTTATACTTTTATTGGGCCTAGGGGTTCTACTGCCTCTACTATTCTACCCATTTCCTTAATGAACGCCTCTGCACAAACTGAACAGATCGCTGTTAGTCTTAACCTAGCTATTTCTATTCCTCTTTCTTGCATTGACACATAGACATTGTCAATCATTTTGGCTAGAGCTTCGTAGGCTCCTTTGAAGGGAGTGTCTGTTCCACCGCTCATGATTATTACTCCATCGAATCCTTGTTCAAAACAATAGAAATAGAATTCTTCTGGAAAGACTGATGGATCTTTTGTTCTCATTATGAAAGCATTTGGAGTATACTCCAAGTGCGATTGTCCTACATAATCTGCACCAGGATCGCTACATTTTAGATTCGTAATAATCAAGATTTTTGGCTTAAAATCTTCTGTTTCTGACATCTTTTGGTCTCCAGTTGGTTTATTTTTAAATTCCAGTAACCGTTTTCTTGATACTTTTTAAGAGTATTCGAACTGTGTTATAACAGTAGGGGTTATAACTATTGTGGTAATTCCGTTGTTCTTTCTTTCCTATCCCCAACATCAGATTTCTTGATTAATTTATTCAGTAAAAGTAAGCAAAAGTACAACTTGTTAGTGATGAATGAGAGATAAAGAAAAATAGTGCTAGCTGACCTAGTGAGTAATAATAAAATAAAAAACAAAAAACAAAAAACAAAAATCAAAATATGAGGGGGACAAATTTCTAACAATACAGAACGGTTTAAGATTATTTCATTCGACGAACGAAGATTCTGTCATAACCAGCTGCTTCAGCCCAACCAAGGTATTCGTGCTTAGCTCTTTTTGCCCAAGCAGGAATGTCATTTTTTGTTCCAGGGTCATTGGACTTGATTTCTAACACTTCACCGACTTTTACTTTTCCTATTCCTTTCTTAGCTTCTAGTAATGGACCAGGACATGAGGATCCTCGTGCATCTACTGAAAAAGCTATTTCTATTGTTGATGGATCAAATTCTGTCATTTTTAATTCACTCTTATTTGTTCTTATTTCGCAAGAAAACCTCCATACTGAACATATTGAAGTAAGGAGACAAATTGCGACTTTGGTGTTGTGTGCATCAAAGGTTTCCCTCTGATGTTCAACACATAGACTGGTACTCTCAAGTCCAGTCCTCCTTTCGGAGTAGGTTCTCTTCGCCAAAGTTATCAGCCAGTACTTTGCAGACAGCACTGAGAGTTTCCTCTCTGTTTAACCATCTACTTACAGAGCAAAGGACTTGAGAAGCATCCTTTGGTGTGTTCTTTAACTTTACTGATAACATAGATTTCATTAATTTCATAGAAATTAACTCCTCATTAGGCTAATCAACCAGTTTCCTTTGCGAATTACTCCACAAACCTCTTCCTAAACCCGAAAGCGAAGCAAGGGGTGATTGACTCACCATCTGAATCTTTCTTACTGAACGACTCAGTTAATTGATTTTCTTTTTTTTATTTTATAACTCTTATGTTACTATTCTTTTCACTCTTCTCTTGTTTTTTCTCCCCTTATCCCTTCTACCCCTTTTTTTATTATTTTTTGGTCATCCTTTCTACTAATTCTTCTAGTATTTGACTTACTTCCCTCTTTAATCCTACTTCATTCTTATCTACACAAGTTGTACCTAAGCATGCAATTACTTGTAATGCTTTTCTTTCCTCATATTCTAGTTCGTAGTTTTTTTCTAGTTCATCTACTAACTCGCTTATTTCCTTGTTTTTCTCTTCAAAAAGACCAAATAGTTTTTTTTCCGTTTCACTAATTTCATCTGTCATTTTTTCTATTTTGTCGTACTTTTGAAGTATTTCCGCTGATAAGAAATCTAATACTTCGTAGAATGCTTTATCCTTTTCATTTACTTCTTCTAGTTCCTTTCCATTGGTGTTTGACATTACGTGATAGTTTACTAAATTTGGGTAAATGGCCAGTATTGTCAATATTCTTTCCTTAATATGATATGGTCTTACTTCTGCCCCTTTATGCCCTGAAGCACTTTCATGTCTTGGTGTTCCTTGTTCAATTAATGGTGCTCTTTTGCCTTCTCTTCCCTCTAAGAATGCAAGCTGTCGATGAGCTGTCGGTACCGATATACCTAGTATTTTGGCTAGCTGATTCCCATAATTATTTTCGCATTTACAAGCTATTAATTGTAACAATCTTCTTCTTGTTTTATTTGCTAACATTTGATAGATTGGGTGATCTACTGCATTACACTCTTTCTTCATTTTTTTCTTTCCTTTCTTATTCTATTCGCTTCTTCTTCTATTTTTTGCCTTTAGCGGCTTTCTTGTACTATTTTAGCGCCAATTATAACTAAGTCGGTTATAACGCACTATGTTATTACTAAACTCTTTAGCTTCTTAAAGATATGTTTTTTTCACTCCTCAACTTGTGTAATTGAATTATTAACTAAATTATGAAATACTCTGAACAAAGAATTAATTAAAATAACTTAATTTTAACTACTTGTGAAAGAAGTCCCCTATCGCATGTGAACAAAGTGAACGGAGGTAGGAGATGAATTTCACTTTTTGACCTTGGAAAGGTCAATCTTTACTTTTACACTTTTATAGAGGTCTGTTATAATTTTATAAAGGATTAAAGGTTATATCTTTTTGTAACGAATTCCAGCACCCTTGTGGTAACAAAGATGGAATTGTTACATTATATAAAGCAATTGTGATCCCTGGATCTATTGCAAGAACCCCTTATGGACAGGGGATCTTCAAAGGACTTAGTCTTTTGA
>DAOWED010000215.1 GCA_030638685.1 Candidatus Heimdallarchaeota archaeon
AATTGTTCCTTTTCAAGAAAATTTTGATGGTGAAGAAGTTGAACCAATTGTTCTTCCCAATAAACTCCCTAACCTCCTTTTAAACGGTGCTCAAGGCATTGCAGTTGGTATGTCTTCAAACATTCCTCCTCACAATTTAACTGAACTTCTCAATGCTTGTATTTTACTTATTGATGAACCAGATTGTTCTCTCCCTGATCTTCTTAAAACCGTTTCAGGTCCTGATTTTCCTACGGGAGGTACAATTGTTGGTTTTTCAGGTATTTATAATCTATATACTAAAGGTCGAGGAGCATTAACAATCAGATCTCGTTATCATGTTGTTGAACCAACTTCTACTTCTAAATATGGAACTTTAGTTATCACTGAAATTCCCTACTTAACAAATAAAGCGACTTTAGTTACTCAAATAGAAGATCTAAGGAGAAATGATGTACTGAAAGGAGTACGTGATGTAAAAGACTTATCCAAAAATGAAATTAGGATAGAGCTGACTTTGGATCAAGGTTATGAATCCGATTCTCGATTAAACATTATACTAGCTCAACTTATCAAGAAAACACATTTTGAGAAGCGTTTTCATGCCCGTAACCTTGCATTTGTAGGTGATCAACCTCAGATGCTCACCCTAAGACGAGCTCTACAAATTTTCTTAGAACACCGAGAAGATGTTTATCGTAAAAAAATAGAGTTTATACTAAAAGGGCTTGAAGAGCGTTTACATATTGTCGAAGGTCTCGTTATTGCTGTTTCTGATATTGAAAATGTCATTAGACTTATTCGGGCATCAGCTGACAGAGCAGAAGCAAGTAAAAAACTTCAAGCAGAATATAGCCTTTCTGAGAGACAAGCAAAAGCTGTTCTTGATATGGCTCTTGCTAGATTGGCTCACATGGAAATAAACAAACTCATGGAAGAAAAAGCTGAACTCGAAAAATTGGTAGCATATAATCGTGCGCTATTAAATGATCGTAAGCTTCTCCTAGCTGAAATTAAGAAAGAGTTTATTGCATTGCGAGATACTTATGGTGATGAGAGAAGAACAGATATTATTCCAGGTGATGAAATTGGTCATATTGAGGCTGATTTAGTTCATGAAAAACTTATCTTGCTGACAGTGACGAAAAAAGGTTATGTGAGAGCTATTAAGGAAGAAGTTCTTAAAAGCCAAGGAAGAGGAGGTATGGGTGTTATTGGTATCCGCGTTCAAGAGGACGATATTATTCAAGACATGCTTGTAACTTCAAATAAAGACATCTTACTGCTAGTTTCTGATTTAGGAAAAATATATTCGATTCCAGCTTATCATATTCCAGAAGTAAAGCGACGAGATAGTAGAGGTTCAAAGATTACCCAGATGATCCCCGTTGAGGGAAATATCGTAAAAATCATACCAGTAGATGCTGAAGGTTTTGATCCCAAAAGAAGTTTATTCTTCATAACTAGAATGGGTGTAGTCAAGCGTGCTTCACTAGATAGTTTCTCAAGAATAAGAAAAACGGGTATTATTTGTGCTAAACTAAATGAAGGAGATCAAATTATTGATGTTCTGATTACTTCCGGAAACGATGAAATTTTTGTTGCATCACTGAAAGGAAAAATGGTTCGTTTTAATGAAGATGATGTAAGGGTAATGGGTCGAAACACCGTTGGAGTAAGGGGTATGAGACTCGCTAAAAAAGATGAAGTAGTAGGTGGCTTTACTGTCCTAACCGATGATCTTCCTGATACTGCAGTATTAACACTTTCTGCGAATGGTAAAGGTAAAAGAACAGCTTCTGAGAAATATAGATTAACAAAGAGAGGAGCTGGCGGAGTAATTAATATACGTCTTGTTGGAGACGATACAGTTGCTGCCATTTTACCAGTGCCTCGTGAACCGGAAGAAAAGCAATGCTTTACTGTCTTGAATGCTGATGGAAAAATCATTAAAATACCTATTTCTGATGTTAGAGAGATGGGTAGATCCACTCAGGGAGTAAGAATAATGAGGATGAAGAAAGATGAAAACAGAATCATTTTAGCTTCACGAATAAAAGCTCTAGAAGATATCTCTGAAGAGCATGAAAAAGTTGATTCAGAAGATAACTCAAGTTAATTATTCTTCCATAACGTCTTATTTCTTACGAGTACATTTAATTAGCTGGTGACTAAATTCAAGATATGAGGTTACGACTCCTAGATATTCTTGTCTGTCCTGATGACAAAAACTGGCCTCTAAAACTAGTGATTTTGAATAAGATAATAGAAGAAGAGATACCTGAATTCTGGGTTGAGCCTGAAACGGGAGTACATTGTCAATATTATTGTGCTTTCAAAGACTTTTATTTAACAACTGAAGATGGTGAAACCTCAAAGGAAAAGAATGAAATTGCAAAAAATGTAACTCAAAAGGATTGTGAACAATGTCACAAAGAGGTAATCACCGAAGGAGTTATTTTATGCCAAAATGAGAGCTGTAACAGATGGTATGCATTATTCGATGGTATTCCATCAATGCTTCCGAGTGATCTAAGGGATGAAGAAGAAGAAGAATTTTTCATAACAAAGTGGGGAAGTGAACTGGCAAAAAAAGGTGTTCAGCTAATAAAAGAAAAATATGAACTAAGCTAAAAAACTAATAGAAACGAAGAAAAAAGAAATTTAATCGATAGAACGATTGGTTTAGTAAATTATTATTCCTTCTTGACTCTTTTCTTTCTTTTCTTTCTTTGACTACGACCTTTTTTACCTATTAAATTGCTTGAAGAAAACTGTAACACTTGAAAGAAAAGAGCAACTGATTTTTCAAAAACATCTTCGGGAGCATCTTTGGTAATTTCAAACATTGCTTCAAGATTAGGTTCTTCGTTCCTTAAAGAAATCCAATTGACATAAGGTTCAAGCTCTTCTAAGCGAGAAAGAAAGAGTTCATCAGTGTAAAGATCTCGAGTAGCTCGATGATCATCTGATTTCATACAGATTTTACTGTTGAGGTCTTCGTTTGGAGTTACCCAGTCATCATACTTGATAAGGTAATCAAAAGATTTCTTAATAAGGAATTTTTTACGATAAGGAATTAACTCAATAAGAAAGGGAGGGTTAGTTTTTTCCTCTGGAGTACCAAAGTTAGCAGCAAACAGAAGCTTATCCTTATCTCTCAAAAGAAGATTAGCAGTCATTGCTGGAAATGAGCTCCTTTGGATGAGTGAAAGGTAGGAACTAAGTGTTCGTACATTATCTGGAGGGATACACTTAATTTCAATTTGCTCACGTTTATGTTGAATAACTTGTATACCTTTTACATGGCCTTTAAGTGCGATTCGTACTTTCTCTAGATAATCATTAGCTATGCTATAACTTCTTCTAGAACCCCAAACCATGAAAAAAATAAATAATCCAAAGAAAACGATCATGGGTGCAAAAAGTTGAATAAGTTCTAAGAATACGCTCATTGTTTCACCATTTATTGCTCTTTTTTCAAAGGTTTTGGTTATTGTTTAATTATGAAGGAACATCAACCCAGCCGGATTTGTAAGATCGGTTTTTGAGAAATTTGACTTTAATCTTAAGTTGATCATTTTCCTCAGGAGAACGAAGTTCAATACTTCCATCTACAATAGATTCTACAAGAGCTAGTTGACGTTCATTTAATACTCCTTCATCAGCTACTAGTAACAAAGTATGATTTCTCGATCTAATACGGGCATTTAAAGTTTGTAGAAAATCCAAAACATAATTTTGGTTATTGTAGATAATCAATAAAGAAACTGGATCGACAATAATTCTGCAATTTTGTAACTTACTAGCAAACTCTTCAATTGCAATGGATAGGAAAGTAAGATCAGTTGGTGATTGTAGATAAGTAGCGTATGGCTCTTCTTGAATTTCACCAGCACGATATGAAAAAACATCCACTACAAAGAATTCTTCATTTATGAGAGCATTGGTAATATCATGTTCAGAATTAATTGATTCTTGGATTTCTACCGCCGTTCTATTAAAGGAAACAATAATAGATGAACCGCTACCATCTTCTTTTTGGGAGTATGAATCTGAAACATATTGATTAATTATCTTCTGTCGAATAGATGATTGGGTACCAACGAAAAGTAGTGACATACCACTTGTTTCAGGAATTAACTCATCTATACTAAATTGCATACTCATTATCCATTCTCCGATTATTCATTAACGTACTTAAGAACTGAATGACAGAAATCAGCAGCATCAGCTATAAATTTGAGATCTCCTTCATCAGTAATTTCTTCTGCAGCAAGCCTGAAGTGATGGGCTTTAAGAACAACTTCATTGTTAAATTTACCTTCGAATATTTTGGGCAATAATTCAGGAGCTGAGCATCTGGAAATATCTCTTTCACCATGGTAATACAAAGCAGCTTGAGCACAACCTAAAACGGTATCAACAGCATTGTATAATATTTCATAAGGAGGAATATCCCCGATCATTAAACAAAGGTCTTTCAATTGGTCAAGGTATTCGCCAGCCATTTGTTTTGCACCATGTTGAATAATTTCATCAGGAATCTCAAGTCCTTCGAAAGGATTGGTACCTAGTTTAGTTTCTCCTTGAACACCATTAAGAACACGAATTGGGTTAAGACCAGTCTCACAATTACCAGTTTTTGGAACTTGGGCTTTAACAAGAATGGTTAAATCAAGCATGGTAACAAATAAGGGATTTTCAAGATATGTTCCTACTAATTTGGCAACTTTGGTCCAAGCACTAAGCGTTCCACCAACTGATTCAAATTTGGAATCGTCAAGAATTAAGTAAAAATCTACATCGGACTCGCCATCAATTTGAGTTTTTGAGGCAATACTTCCAACTAAAACAAGGGAATCAACAAGATCACCAAGTTCAGTTTCAACTGATTTGGTGAACTTCTTAATAAACATCTGATATTCAATTGCAACTGACATTTATACCATCTTTATAATTTAATTAATTTTATTTAACTTCTCACATTTTTTAAATCGATCGATAAAGACCGATCAAATTTTTTAAAAAATGTTAACTATGCTAACAATATACTAGAAAAACTATTAATTCTCATAAGTATATGATAAAATGCTAGAGGATGATATGATGGTAAAACATGAAAATAACTGGGAAGAGTTGAGTGTTGTAGAATCGATAGCTCAAGAAAAGAATACTTTTGCCCTTGGAATAAAGTCAATTGAGCTAATGGAAAAGGCCGGAAAAGGACTGAGTGAAACAATAATTAAAAAATATCCTCAATCTTCTAAAATACTTGTTCTTTGCGGAACAGGAAATAATGGAGGAGATGGGCTTGTAGCTGCTCGATATCTGAGTAAGGCTGGAAAAGAAATAAGTACAGTGATCTTCGGTAGAGCAAAGGAAATGAGAACGGAAGATGGGAAAACTAATTATAGACTTTTTGAGAAAATAGCATCCCCATCTTGGGTTCATTCAATAGATGATTTTGATAAAATTGATTTTCAGACATTACTTCAAGCAAATGAAATTATAATTGACAGTTTAATTGGAGTAGGATTAACCGGAGATGTAAGAGGGCTAGTAAAAGAGGTGATCCTACAGTTAAATAAAACTGAGTTAACCATTGTAAGCACTGACGTTCCATCCGGAATAAATGCCACAACTGGGGAAATATTAGGAGCTGCAGTGAAACCATCATTAATTGTTACATTTGACAAGAAAAAAACAGGTCTTAGAGCTTATTCTCAAGAAAAAATAGTAGTGATACCTATAGGAGTACCGGAGAGAGCGAGAAATGTAATAGGGGAAGGACATCTTGTATCATTTTGGCCTCAAAGAAATGAAAGAAGCTATAAAGGGCAAAATGGAACGATATTAATCCTAGGAGGAAGTAAAAATTTTGTGGGAGCACCAGCTTTTGCTGCAAAAGCAGCTTTGAGATGCGGGGCGGACGCTGCAAGAATGATAGTTCCCGAAAAAATAAGAGATATTATAGCAGGTTATAATCCAGATCATCTATCTTTAGCTGTTCCTGGGGATTTTCACTCTTCAAAGAATCTACAACTAATAAAAGAGCATCTTCCAAACCATGATGTTATATTGATTGGTCCCGGGATTTCAAATACCGAAGAAAGTAGTTCCTTTTGTAATGAATTCTACAAAATAATGGACACTGATAAGCCAGTAGTAATTGATGCAGATGCAATAAAAGCATTGAAAGGAAACTTGGAGCCATTAAAAGAAATCAATGCAATACTTACTCCTCATAAAAAGGAGTTTGAGCTTGCTTTTAGCAAACATGTGCCAGAGGATGAACAAGAAAAAATGGACATGGTAAAACAAACAGCAAAAGAATATTCTTGTACAATTCTTCTTAAAGGAAAAGTAGATGTAATTTCTAATGGAGAGAAAGTGCTTACTAATGAATCCGGGCACGCTGGGATGACAGTAGGGGGAACCGGAGATGTTTTAGCCGGAATAGTAGCTTATCTAGCTTGCTTTGTTGAACCACTTTATGCAGCAGCAGTGGGGGCTCATTTAACAGGTTTAGCTGGAGAAGAAAGCGCAAAGAAGTATGGAAATGGTCTTTTGGCAAGTGATATAATTGATGATCTTTGTTCGGTACTCAAAGCTCATTCAATAGGTGGCTTTTAGACGAAAGATCTATAGTTTATACTAAGTCAAAATCGGTTTATTTTTTCGATTTGTATGCCATGGTAATAACTGCAGCTAATGCAAGCGGAATTATTCCTTGCGCTATTTGTGCTCCTAATGAATAACCCATACGAAGCATTAACCCTCCATAGCTTGCTCCTAACCCATAGCCTACTATACCAATGATTTGGAGTGTGCTCAGTACAAAACTTTCAGAGTTATAATGATCATGTGTATGATCATGACTGTTATTTTCATCAATCAACATATGATCTGATGGTTCTTGTGATTCTTTCTTACTCACGTGCTTATCTACAACCATGTTATGGAGGTCTGTTGAGTGAGTGTGATAGTGTGAGTGCATAATTACTGGTGTCCCACTAAAACTCATTGCAAAGGTATTTCTTGAGGGTTCAACCAAACTTTCTGCGAAAGCTACAAGAACTAATATTGTAATTAATACCCAGAATGAACCCGTATAAAGATAACCAACTATAGCTAATGACTTTCCAATTAAACCAATGATAAGGGGATATTTTACTCCGTACTGATCCACCAGTTTACCAGCCCAGATTTGCATAAATCCCCATGCTCCATCGCCTATCATAAAGGCTAACCCGCTTTGCCATAAAGGTATATTCCGTTTATCTTCAAGAAAGACAACAAGATTAGGAGTATAAATTCCATGAGCAAAATCATATAAAAGATAAATAAGACCTAAAACGACAAATAATCGCTTGTGTAATAATCGACCTAACATTTTGAAATGAAAATGTGAATCTGATATTGTTCGTTCTCGAGAAGGGATTAATAAGGATAAAAGGAGAGCAATGAAAGCGAAACCTAATGCTCCCACTAAAACGTCTTTTGACGAAGTTGAATTATTTTTTAATAATTCATAACTTATTCCAGCTATTCCTTGACCTATAGCCCCTCCTAAAATCATCATCCCTGTTATAACACCTATCGTTTCCCCCATACGACCAGTTACTAGTTCTGTTCCATGAGTGATAGCCACAATGGTTATGATTGATAAACCAATTCCTTCGATAATACGACAGAAAGCAAAAATAGCAATATCAGATGTGAACACTTCTCCTGCAATAGCTATCATTTCAAAACTGATACCTATTAAAAAGAGATGTTGAGTTTTCAAGCGTGAAGTAAAAGTAACAACTAACAAGCCTATTAGCTGTCCTATAGAAAGATAAGTGCTTAAGAATGTTACATCTTCTTCCGTTTTACCAATTTCTAAAACTCTAAATGGGAGAATAAAACGCATCATCCCAATAGCTACAAAAAGACTAAAAATGGCAATAGACATTTGAAAAATGTGTTTGTTGTCAAATAAGATAATGCGAGACACATTTTATAAATGTTAATCGAGTTTTAAATATGTTGGTAAATTATTGATCAACTCTTAGAGCTGTAATCAAGGTCACCAACATGATTTTTGAGGAGAGATATTGCCTAATCACCAATAATAGGGAGATGACTTGCATCTAAACCATGAAGTTTAGCGTTCATAAGAGTGAAGAAAGCCTTTATTGGATTCATAGGAACCATTTCTAAAGTTGAAAGACCCAAGACTTTCCTAAAGACGTTTGCTATCTCTGCAAGATCTCCTCCTAAATCAATCTGGTAAATTTTTCGATAATTTTCGTGGATAAACTCTCCTACATCATTAATAGCACAAGAACCAAATAGAACAATAGGTTCATGCATCCCAGTAACATCTTCTTCAGTTAATCCTTTACCTTGAACAATAGTAAATTCTGGATTTTTATCTTGATGGTCGGAATAAATGACTTCTAGAGCTATTCTTGAAAGACCGAGACAGCCCGGCCAGCAGTCTCTCTCCTTTCCTTCAACCCAGTGGGTTTTAGGAGGATATATATCTGCTCCCTTGTAGGGAAACTGCCACTCCTTTCTATCTTCCCAAGAACCGAAAATATGCCAATCACCTTTTACAGTTATATTGTCAAAAACCATCTCTCCAAGACCAGCTTTACTAGCCAAGTTAATATGAATAATATCATCCTCTACTGGATCGTAACCTAAAATTCTGGAAGCCACAGTATCAATAGCAACAGGGTCGGTACCGGCAATAACAATATTGGCAGGATGAACATCTCTTTCAATATATATTTCTGGGGGAGTTGGCCCTCGAGCAACTGCAGTAATACCATCAACAAAATGGGCATCAGGAGAAACAGCTACATTGATATCAACTATTCTTTGGAAATGTTTGTCATGATGTCTTTCCTTTTTGAATTTGTCATGAAGAAGACCAAGTTGATTTTTCAAAGTACAGGTTACATAATCCCACCAATGACATTTTAAGCGAGGGAGATTAAAGAAAACATTTTTTTCTCTGTTTGTAATAAGTTCATTAACAACAAAGCGAGGGAACCCTTGTTCATATTGTTCAGGTCCTTTTTCTCCAAAAACGTAAGGCTCAGATGGTTCTTCGTCCAAGTAAACGACATTAATTTTGTGTTTTTTAATTACATTAATTATTTTAGCGACTTTGAAAACAATTCTAGTAAATGCCCCTTGAGTACAGCTTTCAATGATGTAAATCTTTCGAGGATCTACACCTGCATTAATTAGTATAGTTAAGAAAGCATCTATGAATTCAGGGGAGGTATAAGAATGGCTTGAAAAATGTACTCCATTAATTTTAATGATGACTTTTTCCTTACCGGAAATAAATTGTTCAAGCCCTCCCAGTTCAGTAATGGAATTTTCCAAAGCTTGTTGAATATCTTTGTTAGTAATAGGGGAGATAGAAACAATAGACATACTTTTTGGATAGAAAGAAGCTATTAAAAATTATCTAGTGAAAGATAAATAGCTTTTAGTGATTTTAAATGCGAAAAAAATAAGGTGGGGAAATTGAGAAGCAACAAAATTTAGTTATCACTTAAGCTGTCTTAAAACCGTAAAACAGCTTCACAACGCTAAATTTTGGTAGTGCCTTTATTTATTCTTTGTCCTCTTAAAACTTCGCCTTCCAAATCTTCAAATAATTGATCCAACAGAGGTATTGCCTCTTGTATAGTTCCTTGAAATAATGAAAAATCATCAAGAAGATCTTGATATCTCTCATTAATTTTGGTCAATGCATCATCATTCTTTTCTTCAAGAAAATCCGCGTAACGATTCTCGATTAAAACAATACCTGAAATAAATCGAGAACATAATTTGGATTCTTCATCTAAAATCTTAAAGAAAGATGTAGGTGTCTTAATGCTATTATCTAAGCCAGAAATGTAGGAAACTATGTTCCCTAATTCTCGCTGAATTTCTTCCAACTCTAGTACTTTTGTATCGATAAGCTCAAATCCATTGTTTACCTCGTTTTGTAACTCCTGATTTTGATGGATGTTGTCACTGTTAATCTTCTTAATTATAGCTGAAAGATTCCCTTTCACTAAGGCAGCTAAATCAGTGACAATAGAGTCGTAGCTTGAGTGACAAGTCTTTAGATCATCTTTCAGAAAAGTAGACTCGCTCTCCAAACTTTTGTCCTTTCTTACATCCGGATCTACCCGGTCTTGTTTCAGTACTCTATCTACCATATTTTTCACCGAAACAGTTCATTTTTTTGAGTCATCAAGCTCTGAATAAGCATATTAGTTAGCTTTACAGTCTAACTATTATCACTTACCCCAGACCTCATCTTCAAGAACAACGAACCACTGTTATATTATCGTATTCATTACTAATAAGTGTAAGTATTAAACTTGATACATGCTAAATAAAAAATTGAGAAGTAAACTAAAAGAAACGAACAGAATTGAAAACAAATAGAAATTAAATTTATACAAAATAATAACTATCATTAAGAATTTAAAGGTTTAAATAATTCTTAGATTGTTATAGATAATACATTCAAGAATAATCAAAAAATCAAATAAGGAAGGCTACCAAATGAGTAATAACAATGAAGATAAAAAATCAAAGGATAAAGAAAGAGTTGACGAAAAAGAGCTAAGAGACGAGCTGGATTATTTAAAAGACACTCTTAATAATTTACAAGAGGATTATGAGAGTGAAGTGGATGTAGAGTACTTAGAAGATGATGTATTGGAGGGGGACGAAGAAACACCAATG
>DAOWED010000152.1 GCA_030638685.1 Candidatus Heimdallarchaeota archaeon
GAATATATACTAGAATGTAATAATGTGCACAAAGTCTATGGTGAAGGAACTCAGAATGAAGTTCATGCTCTTCAAGGGAGTAATCTAAAGATCAAAAGAGGAGAAATGGTGGCTATTCAAGGGCGTTCAGGTTGTGGGAAAAGCACTCTTCTGAATGTCATTGGAGGACTTACTCCAATTTCTCAAGGTGAGATTTTCATCGACGGAATAGATATTAGAGATTTCACAGATGCTGAAATGGCTACTTTTAGAAATGTAAACTTAAGCTATATCTTTCAGTTGTTTAACCTCTTTCCGTTCCTAACAAGTCTTCAGAACGTAATTCTACCTTTGTTAATTCAACAACTACCTCGTTCTATATCCGAGAGCAGATCAATAAGTTTGCTCAGAGAAATGGGTCTAGGTGGACAAATAACAAGGAAACCAGGTGAACTCTCTGGAGGTCAACAACAAAGAGTTGCTATTGCAAGAGCTTTGGTAAGTAACCCTCAAATTCTGTTAGGTGATGAACCAACTGGTGATTTGGACACTACCACTTCAGGTGATATAATGAGGCTTTTCAGAAGAATCAATACTGAACGGGAACAGACAATGGTACTAGTAACTCATAATGAATGGATCGCTGATAAATGTGATCGGATAATAAGAATACATGATGGAGTGATCATAGAAGATGGTTCCAATGATAAAGGAGGAAACTAAAATGGATTATGAAAATTCCCCTGAATTAATAGCTATCTATCCTATTCTAAAGAGAGAACGAGATAGAAATCATACTTTTGCAAAGAATCTGGAAAAAACTCTTTACAGAAAGGCAAATCCTTTCAAGAAGCGTTTAGTAAACGGGTTTGTTAACAATTTTCTCGGATTTAACATATTAAAGGCTGCTTTTAAACCAAGTACTAATGAACTTAACATGTTTTTAGTTGCAAATACAATGTTCGATCCACAAGTAAAACTAGATCTAGAGGACCGAATAGAAATTGAAAGGATCTTAAGCAAAAAATACCAGAAATATGCAGCATCAGTAGTTAAGCTGATTAAAAAGGAAGCAAGAACTGATACTGAACTAATTATTTCTAGAAAAATTTTCAGAGAATTTGCTAAAGTCTATCAAAAGCCAGAGATTAAAGAAGTTGCAAATTCTGACTTTAAGCAAGTAGTGAATACTTTCAGCAATAAATATGAAGAAATAGTACGATCCTCTGCTGCTTTTCTTTGGGATTTTCCCGGAGGAACTGATGATAGAATTGCTACTGAAAAAGTAGTAATCAGCGACTTGTATGATGATCCAAGTGATACAATTGATCGATCAGTAAGCGAAATTGCCGATGAACTGGCATTACTTGTCTTCTCAGTCAAATATCTTGAACATTTGATACCTATTCTTGAGAGATCTCACGACTACCTGAGCAAATTTCTTGAAAATGTGGATGAAGCAAAAAACGGTTTCACAAGCTTTCAAACCGCAAAAAAGAAAGAAATAACTATCGAGTTTTTCTCAGTTATTCTTGGTAAGATCCTAGGTGCAAGAGAATTTCTAAATATTACTTTAAGACAGGTAGAGCGATTAAAAACAATCGGAAAAGAGTTCAAAGATGAAGCTGAAAAGATGGGTTCAACGAAGTTGGCTAACTTGGCTGATCAGTTCAGTTCTGAGGAACAGACCACTAAAACACTTAGTTTCATCTTAGATCTAATTGAAGTAAATACTTCTTTTATCGAACCTCTCCGAGACTTCAATGCCCAACTTGTTAATGCTACCATTGATACGACCAATAATCAAGATCCGACACTTGAAACGATTCCTTATTTTATCAATTCATATCATATAATTGAGGAACTTCGTTTTCTAAGCGATCAATTTGGTGATATACAACATTTCACATCTCTAACCGGTGATGTTGCTTTTGAGCAAGAAGGAAGAAAAGAATACTTAATTCCTGATGATACTGTCCTTAGTGCAAGAGATTTATTCAAAACCTACGAGCTTGCACGAAGCACTATTTACGCTCTTCGTGGAGTCGACTTGGACATTAAAGAAGGTGAATTTGTAGCCATAACCGGTTCTTCCGGGTCAGGTAAAACTACTCTGATTAATTTGTTAAGCGGATTAGATAGTCCTGATAGAGGTGCTGTTTTCATAAGAAAACAAAATCTTATGCTTCTTTCGGATAGGAAGTTAACTGACTTAAGACGAAAGGAAGTAGGCTTCATCTTTCAGTTCTATAATTTAATTGCCTTCTTAAAATCTAGAGAAAATGTTGCTTTACCAGCACAATTAGATGGAAGAAGAGCTGGCTCTATCAAAAGAGCAGATGAATTACTAAAAGACGTCGATCTGGAGCAATTCAAGAAACAATATCCTAACCTTTTAAGCGGAGGACAAATGCAAAGAGTAACTATTGCAAGGGCATTAATGAATGTCCCTTCAATTATTTTTGCAGATGAACCAACAGGTGATCTTGATAGTGTTACAGGAGACGCAATTATTGATCTATTGGAAACTTTTCATAAACAAGGTTCAACAATTGTGTTAGTAACTCATGACCCAGCTATTGCTGCTCGAGCCCAAAGAGAAATACAGATCAAAGATGGTCAAATTGAAGCAGATATTCAATTAAGTAAAATGAAGTAATCTTCATCCTCCTTTCCCCTCCATTCATTTTTTTAATTTTATTATTTGTTATTTTTTTAAGTTATACTATAAAATTCTATTTTATCTATTATCTCATAACTTATCATTTCAACTAGTCAGAAAAATTGATTAATAACTAAAGAAAAAAATGCACTCAAATAAGCATAAAGAAGGTTTTATTATGTTAGAGTAATTATGCTACTGAATGAAGGAACCATTCCGTCATGAGAGATTTATGTAAAACTTAGCTAAACATAAGCATTTAGCTAGTTTTACTACTTCAATACCTGTTCAAATTCCGTTCAGATTCCGTTCAGATATCTAGTTTTTCAACCTCTTCTTGCTTCTCAGAGGATGCCTTCATCATTTGCTCTTTCTTTACTTGAATAGCAAGAAAGGCATCAAAAGGTCTTATTCCTTCTCCACAAGCGTTTAACGTCTCTGACCAACTGCCAGCGACGGAAGGATCAATTAGAAACATTTTACCATAAAGATCAAGATTCAAAGCAGCATTTTCATCACGGTCAATTATTAAACCACAAACTTCACAATTGTAGACTCGATCTGAAAGCTCTAGTTCTTTTTTCTTAGTCCAGCAACGAGAACAAAGTTTAGAGGAAGGGAAGAAGCGAGGAGCAATAATTAAAGTAGTGCCAGCCAACTTTGTTTTATACTCTAACTGTCTTTTTAGTTCTCCCCAACCAACATCTGCAATAACTCTTGAGAGTCTACGATTTCTAATCATCCCTTTGACATTAAGGTCTTCAATGACAATCACATCAAACTCTTCTACTAGAGAACTAGTTAATTTATGCAAAATATCTTTACGGATATTAGCAATTCTAAAGTGTAATCTACTGAGCTTATCTTTGTCTTTAAGCCAATTATTGGAAA
>DAOWED010000094.1 GCA_030638685.1 Candidatus Heimdallarchaeota archaeon
AGGTGCAACTGTTTCTGAAGCAGAAGAAGCAGTAGGTGGATTAATTTTTGGAGTCTTGATTAAATTCCTAGTAGTTCCTATCTTGGGTATAGTAGCATTTGCTCAAATGGTCTTCAAAGATGAGGAAGGACCAGTAGGAGTAATTGCTAAATAGTTCTGATTAAGTCAGTTTAATGCCACTAAACAGTCAAAAACAGAAGTTCTAGTGATTGTTTAGTCTTTTTATTTCAATTTTATTTTCTTCTTTTGAGTAGTCTTAAATATAATAACTAGAAACAGTGATTATGATAATTTGTCAATTCTGCAAATATGACAATACTGACGATAGCAACTTTTGCGTTGCTTGCGGGAATAATTTAAGGAAACAAGATCATTTTGTTAAAGAAGAAGAAGTACATTATCAACCCACCGAGTTTCAAGTGGAGCAGAAGATAATAGCAATTAAACCAACCTACAAAATTAGTGATATGGAGGGACGTGTTATTATGGAGGCAAAAAGAACATTAACTAGCCCCTTTAATCCAAAAATCGAGGTTAAAAGACCTGATGGTCTTCCATTGGGTTTAGTAAAAGGTAATCTTTTCAGAACATCATGGAAAATAATTGATGCTGAAGGTAATATTCATGCAGTAATTAAATTTCCCTTGATAATGTTTTTCGGGAAAACCTTTAAGATTCAGACACAAATGGGTGTTTTCAGATCAGGTAGATCACTTTTTGAGAAAAAATTCGATGCTTATGCTCCTGATGGCAGATTGTCTTTTGTGGTAGATAAAAAAATAATTGCAATACGAGACAAGTTTAAAATCATATCAGACGGCCTTTTAAGCCCATTTGTTACTTGTTTGGCAGCAGTAACCATTGATCAAAAATTTCACAGCAAATAGGCAAGAAAAATACAAGATCAAAATTGATTACTGATTGATCTTCAATATTTCCTAATTTTAACGAGTGAAATGCCTTTTTTGGCTTTCTCTCTTTCTTCTTTAAAGTGATTTTCTAATCCGATTAACTGCACTCTTTTGAGATTATCAATAACAAACGGATATCTGTCCTTATGGTAATCTGTTTTTGAACAAGTTAGATACTCTTCACAAAGAAGGCAACTTTTGAGTTCTTTAGCTTTTTCACATTTAAGAACGTCACACCAAGGTTCTTTAATATTTAAACAACCGGGACAGTCTTGTTTTGTGAGCCAATTCAATCCTTTTTCAAGATCATCAAAGCTAAAATCGACAATATCCTCTGCCCAAGAAAAAGAGTTCTTAGTTTCTTCTAATAGTTCAGAGGCTAACTTTGTGATTTTTCCATTACCTGATGGGCATTGTTCACAAAAAACTCCACAAATACCATATGAATAGTTTTCAGTCATAAAATTCACTTATCCACAATATCTCTGGAGAAGTATATAACTGTATAGAAGTGTTTTTCGTTAGAATGGTTAATTATCCGTTAGAAATGAATTCTTGGAAGGGAAATAAAAAAAAGAGCTTATCAAAACGATAAGCTCGAAAGGAATTTAAATTGTAGCACTATTTTACTTATTTTCTGTTGTTTCAGAAACTTCTTCTATTATTTCTTCTTCAACGGTTTCCTCTACAGTTTCTTCTTTAGCTTTTTCAACAATTTCTGTCTTTTTCTCTCTCAAAATTATTGATGTTTCCTTTATATCAAGATTGACACTTTCTTTTGTCAGATCAAGAAGCACTTTTCTGAAGTAGGAGTAATAGAATAATACAATAATTGTAATCGGAATAAATAGAATAGTCAAAGCTGCCCAAACAATCTCCATAAATAGAGTAAAGTTATCCCACAAGCTTTCTTCTTCTCCAAGACCCATTCCTGCAGCAACAGCACCAATAGTTATTAGACTATTAAATCTAGCTTTATATTTTGAGCTGATCATCCAATTTGTTTTTGTTCCTTCTGCCCATGCTTTTATTTTACTGTCTTCTAATGCCCAAGTTACGGGAATAATGGGTGTTAAAATGATAGGTATGAGTATCATAAGAATAATCCAAAGAATCAGCACCAACCAACTTTCAGTTGGTGCCTCAGGATTAAAATCAAATATTATGCTCAAGAGCTTCGCAAGAGTAACGGCAATACCAAGGAAGGCGATAAGTAATCCAATCAACTTAGAGATGGGTTTGAAATAGGTCTCTGTTTCTTCTTCTGGTCGATATTCGAAATATGCATAACTTCCTCCTCCAATAAGGCGTTTACCTACAATGTTAGTAACAATGAATTTTACAACTGCAGGAGCATATATGGGGACATAGCGGTACCAAACATAAAGGGCTGGTATTGAACTAAATAAACTCAAGAAAATAACAACCCATCCTCTTGTTCTTTCCTTAGAATCTTCAGGTAGAACTCCTAAAAAGATTATTTCAACGATAAGAGCAAGCACTAACAAAATAATTGCCCCATAGAAGGCTTTTTTTTCATCTTCATTGGGTAAAAATTTCTGTAAAGTTTCTTTCATATCTAAAAAGAATTAATTTTGAGTAAATAAACATTGCTCCTTTTGGAATAAATCTTTCTAAGCACTAATTCTCAGACGATTTTTAGATGGTAAAAAAGTAAATAAAGTAAATCGATTTGTCATAAAATAGATCAATAATTGTTCAAATTGATGGACTTGAAATCGTTCATAGTTAAACAATTCTGCAATTTAAACACTTATATTTTTTGATTCTTTCTCCAAAAAAATTGCTCTACTTGAGGATTAAAACTATTCTCCTTTTATCTTTTGTTTACTTTTACGTATCCCTCTCTATTAATTTAATACTGTTTCATACAAAGTATAGTTATGGCTTCAACAATATCAGACACAATTATTATACCAATTTCAACAATTCAGACTTCAGAGGTAGTTCATAAAGCAGTTTTTGATCATGGACCAATATCTACGAGTAAACTGGCAAGAAAATTGAACTTACCAAGAAGAAAAGTGGCAAGAGTATTGCATAAGTTGACGGATGATGGATTCTTGTCAAGAGTTCCTGATTTAATGGACATGAGAATTTCGTTATACATGGCTACAAAGAATCATTATTCAAGCTGACAAAAGGGAAAAAAAGAAAAAGAGGGAGAAGAGACTGGATCTATTGAAAGATTATAGGTCTGGTTTTTTCATCCATGATGATAAAAAACAACTCTTTTAGATACCTTTTTAGGGACAGATAAAGGTCTAAAAGCTTTTCCGGTAGTTTTATTGCGAATTTTGCTAATTAATTCTTCTGTTGACCATTTTTCTTGTTCTTTCTGACCTCTAATTCTTACAGACCAAAGGTGATTCTCTGCTTCTCTTTCACCAATAACAAGAATATAAGGTATCCACATTCTTTCTGCCTCTCTGATCCTTTTTCCAACAGATTCATTTCTTTCATCAATGTCTACTCGAATTTTATCTTCTTCCCATTCAGAAGCTAATTTTTCGCACAATGGAATGAACTCTTCAGTAACCGGAATCATTCTTACTTGAGTAGGTGCAAGCCAGAGAGGTAAACTTGGCTTAACTCCTTTTTGGCTGTTTCGATGAGCTTCTTCCAAAACGGCGTAAACTTCTCTTTCTATTGCTCCAGATAAACTTGTATGTAAAATATATGGTCTTACATGCTCATCTTTCTCATTGATAAAACTAATGTCAAATCTTTCAGCATTTTCTACGTCAATTTGAACAGTGGAGAGAGCAGCTGCTTTTTTCTGGGAATCAACATAGTTAAATTCGAATTTGCATATGAAGTAAGCGTATCTTTTGTCGAATAATTCAATGAGAGATGGTTTACCAAGATCTGCAATCATACCTTGAACCCATTCTTTATTCTCTTCAAAGAAGTCAGATTGGAACCTAAAGACAGCCTCATAAGGTACTTCTATACCATCCAATATTTCCATTGACAATTTGTACTGTTCATAAAAACAAGTTCTTGCAACTTCTAAGTCTTGAGCAAGTGTATGCATATCTGGCATGGTAAAAGCTCTTAATCGTCTCAAAGCTGATATTTCACCTGATTGCTCCCTTCTGAACGAATATCTTGTTAATTCAAACATCTTCAAAGGAAGGTGACGATGAGAAAGAGTTGTATCTGAAGCAATAAGGAATTGACCAAAACAAGCCGCAAAACGTAAGAAAAATTTGTTATCTCCAGAAAGAACGGTGTATTGTCTAGCAGGGAATCTGTTTAGATAACTTTCAAGAGCCGGATGAGTGTATGAATACATGATTGGTGTTTCAACTGGCATCGCATCATAGTTTAGCATCGTATTGACGACTTGATCCTCTAATAGGTTTTTAATTAACCAACCATTTGGGTACCATCTAAAGTTACCTGGATCACTAGCAGGTTCATAATCAACTAATTCAAGTCTTTTCATTAATTCAGAGTGAGGTGGGGCTTCATCACTAGCTATTCTTATTGATACTTCATAATTGATGAAATCTTTGAGATTAGCTTCATTCTTGGGATATTTGTAATCTTCAACCGGTGTCATTTCACCATTAATACCCATTACGAAAAATTCGTGTTTTGTTTCATCCTCAGCAGTTATAGCTTTACTAATAAGCTCTTGATCACCTACTTCTGCTCCTTCTGCAGTAATTTTTCTTGAAAGCTCAGATAATGGATGACCTTTTGATTTAAGGTTGAATCCTTTATACCACCCGAATGGTGCTCTGTGCACCTCATTCTCTTCACTTTCTGTAAGCAATTCTTCCATTTTTTTCATTGTTTTAAGACCAATATCCAGTGAAGAAGGGGTATTCGTTAAGTGAACCCATGGGTAGAGGATGAAATTATAACATTTAACTTGGGCTGCAACTGCCAAAATTTCCTTCACACCTATTTCTGCTGCTTCATTCCAGCTTTTTTCTTCGGTATTTTCAACGGCAGTAAACACAACCAGACATTCTTCAATTCTATTTAGTCCTTCGTCAACTTCTTCTGGGTTTTTGATTGCTGGACTTGTTACTTGATATTCTATAAAATCTGCATGAACTAGGACTATTTTCATTATTTTCACGTCGTTAACTCTATATCGAGATTATTTGTGTTAATATTATCCATTCAATCTTGCAAATTAAAAAAAGATCGATCGCAAAGAAAAGATGAGATATTGTAGAGTTTACTAATTTAGCAAAGAAACCTTAATTTGGAGATTTCTACAGATTCACCAAATATAGGGCGATTATATGTTAATTTTAGTTTAGCTTCCGCTAATTCCAAAAAATTTTGCATGAATACTTGAAACGGAAGCTACCGTTCTAGTATTATTTTATTGCAAAAATCACACTTAATAATCGTTTTTTCAGTGTTAGATTTTTCGTTCATGTATACCTTTTGATGAAGTAAGGAACCACATTGTGAGCATGAGTATCCTTCAATTACCTCATCTGATATTAGATTATCTGAAGTTAGAACCATTATAATCCCTGGTAATAAGTGGCTTTATTTTTATTAAAAATAATTCCGTCCACATTTATTTAGATCATCCCAATAAGATCAGACTGATCTAATCCTTTTAGCGAATTTCTATTTAAAAAGATTATCTTACAATGAATTATTTATCATTGAACAAATCTCTTTATAATATCGATGTTTCCAACAGATAAAGTATCAATTAGATATTTAAACTCCTTACAATATTTTCATTTTTTCATGAATTTAGGATTTGTTCTTGCTTGATCAAATTCATTTAAATAGTCTGAATCCTTAACCAAAATAGAGCTATATAAAAACGATTAATAAAATAGCCGAGTGGAAGAGTGATTTCAACTGATAGTTTCACATGTTATTGTCCTTTTGGACACTGGTTTATTGGTTTTTTACAAAAACTTTGAACTAGATAGTGAAATAGCTCCTCCAGTAATAGAAACGACAACAAATCGTTCAGAAATGCTTGATAAACACCCTGAACTTTTTGCTGGATTCCTATCAGCAATGTTTCTTTTTTCATCAGAATTAGGAGGAGAAATACAAGAAATTCTGCTTGACAATTTGAAAATAATTGCCAAACCTATTGATAGATATATTTTAGTGTTTATCACGACACCGTTATTTTCTACAGAGGACGTAAAACACAGAATGCAAGTCTCCGCTGAGATTTTTCAGACCAAATATTCTCATTTCGCTTTTCCTGGGGATTGGAGTGGGTCTGTCGAAGAATTTAGACCTTTTGCAGCTGATTTGGAATCTTACAATCTTCTTTTAAAGGGATTACAGTATGTTCATCATTGTGAATTGTGCCTACAAGGAACAAGTTGTGATTTTTATTCAAATGATGTTCAAATTCAAATAGACAAAAGCAAAGTAACCAAAAGGAAGAAAAAAATAGAACTCGAAAAACCTGATAAAATAGAAATAAAGACAGCTCCTCCAATTCAAAAAACTGAGATTGATTTTTCTAAATATCTAGTAATTCAAGAAGAAGTTCGCTTTCAAAAACGCCCCATACATCGTCTACTCAATGAAAAGGTTGAAATGCGTATTTCAACAAAATCAGTTGAATCAACTATACTATCTTTAATTCATTATTCGTATGAATGGGTCATTCCCCGATTAAAACATCATTTGAAGCTACTTTCAGAAGAAAAAATCAGCGAGCAATCTATAGACAAAGTTTCAGATGAACTTGCATTATCATATTTTCGTGACCCATCAAGAGGCGTTCACCTTCCATTAGCTCAAATACAGCGATTATTTAACGTATCAAGTTCAAAATTCAATGATCTTGAATCCCGAAAACTATTCAGAAACATGATGGAGAATTTCATTATAAGACTAGGAATTTACGGTTCTGAATTAGCAATAGAAAAAGGTCTAAAAACATTACTTCAAGGAGAAATTGAACAAGCTTATGACCAGCTGCTTAATGTAACCAAAATGGTTTTTTCTGCATCAGAAATAGAAACTGCTCAAAGTATTCCAAAACCAAAAATGGACGCAGTGTTGACTGACTTAACCGAACTTGAATTTTAAATTAGATACTCATTTCAAAGAATTATTTTTGTCTTAACACCGTTAATGAAGAAAGGTACTATGTTTTAGCTTATCTAAAATAATCTAATAATTCTGAAATTTTATCTATATTAATGCATTCAATGTCGTTGCATTTCTTATTTCCAATAAAATACGGATGCATACCTGCATTAAAAGCTCCTTCCATATCTTTTTCAAAACAGCTTCCCACATATGCAATTTCTTGAGCTTTTTTACCAACTCTATTTGCTGCAACTTCAAATATTTCTTTATCCGGCTTCCTTAATCCGATTTCATAGGATTGAATACAAGTTTCTATTAGTTCTCCGACACCCTCTCTTTGAATATACGGTCTTAAATCCGTTGAAGTATTGCTGATTATTCCCAAAGAATAATTTCTGTGATTTAACTCTTTTAATGTCTCAATTACTCCTTTTCGTAGTTTGCAATTTATTTGTCGCTTTTCCCATATCCCTTGAAAATCGTCTGCCCAAGAAGGATCCAACCCTAACTGAGACAATAAATACCCATTAATTCGTCGCCATTCATCTTCAGGTAAGCTAGAACTGTTTCTTTCACTTAAACTAACCCCATACACTCTTTTAATATACTCATTTGTTAAATGGCAGGCTTGTTTAATTTGATTTATTGTTGGACGAGAAATGGAAGGTCTACTGTCAAGAATATCATTAACAACAATATGAGAATCGTCAACTATCTCAAAAAGTGTGTCTTCAAAATCAAACATGATAGTTTTAACTGAATTTTTAGCCATTAATTATAACATATACTTTCTCTCTTAAGTGCATTTCGAATTCTTGTCTTAGAATAAAAATTGTTGCCTTGCTTTTTCTATAGTTTTTATTATTTTGATTGAACAAAATTCAGCACTTCTTTTCCTTGTTTTGATAACGAATAGTAGGTTATTCTTCCCTCTTTAGTTGATATTGTATATCCTTTTATTCTCAACTCTTTTAATCTCTTTTTTACATTATTTGGTGAGTATGTGGACCTAATTACTATTTCATGGAACGTTTGCTTCTTTCTTGTGTTTAATTGCTCCATTATTTGCATAGTAGAGGGGGGAAGTGGTTTAATTTGTTGAAAAGAAGTGGTTTCCATCTTTTATTACATAAAATTATCTTATAAATACACCATTGACCTTGTAATTAATATTTTAAAGTTATTTTGCTTTTCTGCCTTTATCGTCTCACTTCTTAATTCTCCCGCCGAGTTTCTTCTGTTTGCATTATTCATCAAGTCTCTCATTCTTTTTATTTTATCTAACACCTTCAAGCTTTCATTATTTTCCTTTCTAGAGAATTCTCATCTTTCTATCCTTCTTCCTTTATTTTTTTATACCTTATTTTTTTTTGGTTTTGCATTTTTTTTCAAAGTTCCATCATCTTTAAAAAACGTCGCGTTCCAATCGTATTACACCCGCTTCCTCTCTCCAACTAGAAGAAGAAGCGCTCTAGTGTAATAACTCGGTATTATTATATTCAGTAAAAGTTGTTCAAAAGAAATAGGGCTAATTCAAATTAAAAGAATTG
>DAOWED010000015.1 GCA_030638685.1 Candidatus Heimdallarchaeota archaeon
ATTCTTTCATAGAAAAAAAATAGTTCAAGCCTTTTTAAATTATTTTGAAGAAAGATAGAAAATCACGCGAAAGTGCTACCTTACCAAAAATTATCTATGAGAGGTGATGTTATTTTTTTAATGAAAGTTATTTTCTAAGCAAATTTTATATATTTTTAACCAGATATAATATAGGCAAAAAAAATGAAACTTGATAGTTTATTAAGTCGGCAATCCAAATTTAAAGCTGTAAGTTCACTTGCGATTATTATTATGTTTATTGGTTTTGTTATTTCTTGTACAATAATAGCCTACTTGTACATTACAATATATCCTTGCAATACAGAATGTGGACCGTGTTATGGTCCTTATGGACGTCTTGAGTATAGGTCATCATCTAATAACTCAAGCTTAGAAATTCGGATAGAGTACGATGTAAAATGTGGTGATTGCAATGTTTCTGAAGTAACTGTTACTAACAGTACGACTTCGATTCCTATGGATCAAATATGGTGGGCTGGCAATGATGAACCATTATCAAATGAAGAATCAGTTTCTTACATTTTCAAAAGAGATCAAATAGCTATTCTCCATGTTTCTATTGAGGGAGGGTTTAAACATGGTGAAACCTATTCTGTTGAAATTATGTACACTTCAGATGGTAATACTCGATACACTTCAATCGATGTAACAATCTACTTACTTGATTAGTTCATATTCTTCTTTCCAATCTGACACTTCATCTAACCAAGCAAGGTCGTCTTTGTCTAGATTTATTTCCAATGCTCCTACATTTTCTACTAACTGTTCTACTGAGTTAGCTCCAATAATTGGTCCACTGATGAACTTTTTGCTAAGAATCCATGCTAGTGCTATTTGTGGCATGGTTGCTTCTTTTGCTTCAGCAATATCTTTAACAGTAGCATGTATTTTCCACCTTTTTTCAGTGAAGTATCTTTTTTGCGCTCCTTCGCTTCTAGGTGTGTCAGGTAATGGTTCATCTTTTGCATACCTATCTGTTAAAAATCCACCTGCTAACGGGCTATATGGGATAACTCCCATATTGTATTTTTCTATCACATGTTGCATTTGATATTCTACTAATGATCTTCTAACAATGCTATACGGAGGTTGAACTGTTTCAAATTTGGCATAGCCTCTTTTATCGCTTACCCAGAATGATTCTAATAACATCCAAGGATGAATATTAGATGCTCCGATATAGTTAACTTTTCCTTGATCAACGAAGTTAGTTAGTGTTTGAAGTGTTTCTTCGATAGTCGTTTCTGAATCAAAGCTATGGATTTGATAAAGATCAATCCATTTAGTTTTTAACCTCTTTAGACTTCCAGCCAAAGCTTGCCTTAAATGTCTTCTACTTAACCCTTGATCATTAACATCAGTTGACATTTGTCCCCTTGCTTTGGTGGCAAGTATTAAATCTTCTCGAGTACCCCTATCCTTAAGCCATCTACCAATAATTTCTTCTGTTTTTCCAGCGTAACTATTTTCAGCCCATCTGGAATAAATATCTGCTGTATCAAAACAATTGATCCCAAGCTCTAAGGCTTTATCCATGATCTTGAACGATTCTTCTTCATCAACTCTCCACCCCATTTGCATTGTTCCTAAAACAAAAGGAGAAATTTTAATCCCTGTTGAGCCAAGCTTTCTGTAATCCATTTGTATAACTAGTAGTTTTAAATTATAAAAATTGTGCTCAAAATTATATAATGTCAAAAGATTCTTATTTTAATATTTTTGGACTAAAAGCTTCCTTAGAGTAATTTTCTCTGATAAATTCGGTTAACTTGATTGCTTGAACAATACTTTCCTTTTCATTTTGAGAATAATCTTCATCTAAATAGAGAACTTTGTAGATCATCATTTTAAGAATGGGTTTGTAATAATACCTTGTATCGTCTTTGAAATTACTTTGAACAGCTTCAGAGTAGGTCGGGTGATTTTCACCATAGATGTCAACAAAGAATAGGAGGCCATCGATAACTACTTTTGAATACTCTTTACTTAACGCAATAAAGGTTCCATGGATAGTTCCTGAAAGTTTTTTTATTTCTTTTTGATCTTCATCTTCATATTTTATTAGCTTATTAGCAATTAATACTCTTATTTTTTTACCTACTTTGGCAAGAGGTAATTGGGGATTAATAGTTATTTTTTCCTTTCTGACTTCGCTTAAGTCTTTGAGTTTTTCTTTTACCTCAGCTTTAATTGCCTGACTTTTTTCTTCTTCTATTTTTTCCATCGAATGAGTAAATTCTTTCCCTTCAGCATCAATGAAAGAGATTTTTTCAGTAATTAGAGGTTCAAAACCACTTTTTCTCATAAAAGCTTTTCTCCAAAAAGGTAATGAAAAGGCGTGATTACCAGTTTTTTCTGCTTGACGAGCGTATTGTATACATTTACTTTCCCCTATCTTTTCTTGGCTTTCTTGAGCAAGATATTCAATTGCTCCAGTAACACCCTTTTCTAAGAAACCTTTCTCAATAATTCTTTGTTCCCACCTGTCTCTGATGCTTTTAGGAACAACTTTCCCTTCAAAAAGAGTTCTTTTACTTTTTACATACTTATCTAATGCATCACTCATCTAGCTACACTTCTTACTTGTTCAATTAAACATACGTAATTATTTAGTTATCCATCAGTCAACCAAAATCGAGCTGTCGTATGTTATGAAAAAACTGCAAAAAACATATAATCAACTAGTAAATATCAACCTATGGACTTATTTGTAGAGCCAACAACGAACGATTTGATCTTTTTAGTAGTAGCACTTGTAGGAACTGCAAGTGTAGTTGTTTTAGGAGAATTATTGGAAAAGAAAACATCAATGAGTGCTAATGATACAAGAAAATTAATACATATTTCAGTAGGAAATATTGTTCTTTTCTCTCCTTGGCTCTTTGATAACAGAATTTATGCAGCTCTTCCTCCAGCTATTTTCATCATAGCCAATTATTTTACTTGCCCAATTTCACCGATAGAAAAATTAAGACTAAAAGCCTATCAGTCAGGGAATAGTTTAGGGACAGTTTATTATCCTATCTCTTTAACTTTAATTACGCTTATTTTCTTTGATCAACCTATAATTATGAACTCAGCATTCTTGCCCTTAGTTTGGGGAGATGGTTTTGCAGCAGTAATAGGTCAAAAATTTGGTTCATCTTCCAGTTATACCATTTTTGGAAATAAAAAATCACTTATCGGCTCTCTTGCTTTCTACTTAGCAAGTTCTTTTGGAGTTGCAATGGGTTTTGTTTTCGTTAAATTGACAGATCTTGAAGAATACACTTTTCTTGGTGCTCTTTGTTTTATTATCCTGATTTCTGCCGTTTTAACAATTGTAGAAATCATTACTCCTTTTAGCTTAGATAATCTCTCAATTGTTTTCGTAGGAGCATTAATCAGTTATGGTCTTTATGAATTTGATATTCATCTATTAGAAGATTCAACAGGGGCATTAATAGGTGTTGGAATACTTGTTTTCTTATGGGCTTTGGATATTCTTACTTTTATCTATTTCATAATGTATTTTGAAAAATTTAAAAGACTCTTTACAAGAGTTAGCAGTGATAAACAAGATAAAGAAGAAGTATTACCTGAAGAAATTGAAGAAGTAAACGAAGAAGAATAAGAAAATGGACATAAAGGAATGAATAAGATGGATTTATTTGTTCAACCTACTACAAAAGATCTAATTTTCTTAGTAGTGGTTACGGTAGGAACTGGAGCTGTAGTTGTTTTAGGAGAAATACTCCATCGAAAAACAAACGTTACTGCAGAAAACGCCAGAAAAATAATTCATCTTTCAACAGGTAATTTTATTCTTTTAGTACCTATCCTTTTTGATCACAGGCTTTATGCAATAATTGCTCCTCTAATATTTGCTATAGTAAATTTCATGATTTGCCCTCTTTCACCAATAAAACGTTTCAGAATTAAAGCTTATTCTAAAGGAAATAATCTAGGAACGGTTTATTATCCTATTTCCCTATCTTTTCTTTTGCTGCTAGCTTTTGACCACCCTATAGTTATGAATGTGGCTTTTTTACACTTAGTTTGGGGAGATGGATTGGGGGCAATTATTGGTAAAAACCATGGGTCAAAAACAATCTATACTGTAGCAAATAATCCCAAGTCGTGGCTAGGAAGCTGGACGGTTTACACAGTTAGTATAATATCGATTTTGTTTAGCTTTTTAGTGGTAGGAGTATTAGAATTGGAAGAATTCACATGGCTAGGTATGGCTCTAATAGCGCTAACAATTGCACCAACAGCAGCCATAATTGAAGGATTAACTCCGTGGGGGCTTGATAATTTAACCATTGTTGCGGTAGGAGGAGGAGTAGCTTCATTGTTAGTGGAAAAAGAGATTAATAGTTTAGAAACAAACCTCTATTCACTAGTTGTTTTAACTTGTTTGATCATTCTTTGGCTTATTTTTTCATTATTAGTTTTTAGAAAACATAAGCTTGATAGTACATCAATAGAACGAGGTAAGCAATTAGTTTAGGGAAAAGATAAACAATGTAAGATAATTGAAATATAATAAACTATGAATTATTTATTCTATTTTAAGACCTTTTTCAATAGCTTGTGAAAGATTTTTCAATTCATCGTGATCAATTTTGAGAACGATGTTAGATCCATCCTTTAAGGTCAATAATACATCATAAACAGGAAAAACAATGGTTGTCTCTTCTGGAACATTAATTACAAATTCATTTCTATGAACTGTAATATCAGAAATAGTATTAGGATCTCTAGATAGACGGAAAACTAATATTGGGAAAAAGGGTGCTGCAGACATGTTATCGATAAATGTAGATATTACTTCCTTGGAATAGTCGTTTTCAGCTATAATCGTCTTCACCATTTTGTCAATGGAGTAAGCTCCAATAATTGCCTCATTAATAAAAGAGATTAAGTTGCTAAAGAGCTCTACAATTTCACTGAAAGAGAATTCAAGACTAGGTTCTATTGAGTTAATGATTTTAAGACAGGTAATCCGGTCGTAAGTTATACCTAGATCGTTTTGCAATGCTTCTGTTTTATTAATTAAAACTGAACTTCTTGTAACAAAGTTATTTAGAATGTTGAACAACCGTTTATGTTGATCTTCGGGTAAATCAAGCCAATCATCTAAGGACATAATCATTCACTTCAAGGATAAAACTATCCAAAAATAATAATACAAATCTATTATTAAATATCTTCCATATGTTCGTTTATAATTGAATTATAGAAAATAGGATTTGAATTCAACAAGAAAGGCAAGATGAATGATTAAGTACTATTTCTAATTTCACATCAAATACATGATACCAGACTTAGAATCTTAAAATAATTAATCCAATAAAAAGAAGTTTTTGCTAGGTGTGAGGTTGACAGGGCCGTCAGAAGTTATTTGGTAGGTGTTTTCTATACCAACAGAACCATCAGGAAGAATAATCTTAGGCTCGATAGCAATAACGTTATTAGCTTTAAGCTGATCTTTGGAACCAATGGCTAAAACAGGGGGCTCATCTAACTCTAAACCAATAGAATGACCAATAAATTTAGTTTGATCCCCTTTTGGTCCTTGAAGAAAGTCAGCGTAACCGAGTTCATCAGCGAAAGAAAGAACTTGATTGTAAAGATCACCCATAAGAGTGCTTGGTACAAGTTTCTTTTCAATAAATTCTAAGATTTCAACAGTAGCTGCATGAGCATCCATTAATTCTTGAGATAAGGAGCCAATGCTAAAGATACGAGTACTATCAGTAATATAACCGTTAGCAGAAGCAGTAGTATCAATGCTGATAGATTCATGAGCAACAAGTTTCTTAAGAGTGGGGCCTAAGGGAAGAATAGAAGAAGTACCTTTACCAGTGTACGCAGAAAACATAGTGTTATAGAAGGTGCTGTTTTTACCGGAGAGAACGTAAGCTAAACTTGCCATTCCTTGACCGAAAGCTCTAACAGGAATGTTATTGACCATACCTTTTTCTCTTAAGAAAGAATCGATTTTTGTGGCTACTTCCATTTCTGTCATGCCTTCTTTAATTATTTCAGAGGCAAAAGTCATAGAATCAGCTACTTGCTTACCACAAATTTTCATCTGTTGGATTTCATAGGGAGATTTAACAGCTCGAATGGTACGTAATAAGGAGTCAGCACCCACTAATGCAGTAGGATTAAAGACTTTAGAGAGATAAGTTGCATAAGAGAAGGGAAGAATTTCGGCCTCAAAGCCTACCTTTACCCCATCAGAGACAGATAAAGTACTTTTAAGATTTCTTAAAGAACCGAAAGGAATAATGTTTTCTAAGTCAGTAGCACTTTTAACAAGGGGAATATTTCTTCTGACCAAAAGCTTAGAATCATCTTGAGAGACCCAAAGGAGACCATCTATAGCAATTCCCGCATAGTAATATTGTTCCACTCGAGAGTGAAGGAGAACTCCAGAAAGATCATGAGCAACAAGTTGTTGTTGAAGGGAGGAACGTCTGGTTGAAAGTTCATTATTTGGTAATTCAGGAAGATCAAGAAGATCAAGCATAATAAAGAAGGAGATTGAAAATCTATTAAGTATATTTATTGAAATGAAATTAAGAAGACTAGGAAAAACGAAAAAGACAAGAAATGAATATTTAAAAGATGAAAGGAGTAAAATAACTCGATGAGTAAAAAAATACTGTTAGTTTATGGGACAAGATACGGAGCAACGGAAAGCACCATTCAAAAAATGGCAGAATGGATGAAAGAAGAGTATGAAACAGAGCTAGTAGATCTAAGAAAAACGAAGGCAAAAGAGTGGCCAAAAGTGGAAGAATTTGAGGGAATAATAATAGGGAGCGGAATAAGGATGGATAGGTGGACTAAAGAAGCAACGGCTTTTTTGAAAAAAAATAGAGAGTTTTTAACAAAAAATAAGGAAAAAGTGGCTGTTTTCGTAAGCTGTGGGACAGCATCACAGAAAAAGTTCGAGGAAGCAAGAAGAAAATATCTGGTAGAGCATTTTGAAAAGAATGACTTACCACAGTTTCATTCAGACACTTTTTCAGGTGTATTTGACTTTACGAAAGAAACAAGGTTTGGATTCTTAACTAAAAAACTAATGAAATCAATAGCAGAGAAAGACATGTCAGAAGAGCTGGAGTGGAACTTTGACGAAATAAATGATTTCAGAGATTGGGATCAAATAAAAAAATTTGTTGAAGAATTCAAAGAAAAGATAGAATGACACTGTTCTGAATAAGAACTAAGCTTCAGTCATTCTACAAAGATATAATCAAAGATAAATATCAGATTTTACCAATATTACTTCAATTTTTACCTATCGTGATCTTTTTCTGATAATAATTGGAATCATTAAAGAACATATTACAATCATCAAAGGCATAACAATTAATGGGCTTTGAAGTGTTTCCTCCTAAGCTTAAGTATCATCGTCAAGGGGATCATTAAGATCATTAGTATTGGTAGACCCCTAGAGAATTCTCCCACAATGATATCAATTCCTTCTAAATTAACATATTCCCATTGAGCAAAGCCTTCTGCAAAAAGCACCCAATCTATTCCGCTTAAATTCTCATGAATTCCCCAATGAGTTTGTTGATAAAGGATAGGTGCAGTAGGTTCCCATTCGTAAAGAAAATCTTGCAGAATTTTTACTTTGTCCATCCTTGTGTTAAAGTCAAATTCTTCAGTGTAAGAAGATAGCAGATAATCCCATGAAATACCATATAAAGTTGCATTGTCACCAGGGAATGTGTACCAATTGTCACCAAAAGGTCTAATTGAAGCACTGTCAAATAAACCAGTGGGGTCATAATCCAGATCCCATGAGAGACCTACGAAGAACAGATCCCAACCACCAAGATCACCTGGAGGAGGTGGAACATCGCTTGAAAAGGTTAGGGGTGCAATAGTACCCCAATCAGTTGCAAGGTGATCAGCAACATATATACCAATTTTGGGAAGCTCGTCTTCCATTAATGCAGCCCATAGATTGCGGGCAGGATTGGTATTGGGTGAAAGCATATAAATTTCAAATAAACAATTTGCAGAAGTGATTGCAGCAGTTAGATCAACATCTGTTGTGTAATCAAAACCAGCATCTTCCATTAAGGCTTTGGCAATGTCTACACTGTATTCCCGAACGGGGTGGTCATCATAACCAGCCCAGCCTTGAGAAACGTTTGGCATGAGTACATTTGCTGGAACAGCTACTCCTTCCATGATTTCATCAACAATAAATTGTCGTGGGATCATGTGGGAAAATGCCTTTCTAACATATTTACCTGCCTCATCAGCTTGTGTAGGATTAAAAATACCTAAGGGAGTTGCTGCACCATTTAAGATTGGATTATTAAAGTTGAATGACATTTCTTGAGTTGATGGATAACCAACGAAGACTTCTCTTACGTTGTCCATACCAACGAAAGCAGTTTTCTCAGGTATGTATTGTCCATCTAAGATGTGAATATCACCGATAGCTAATGCCAACATGGCTTCTTCAATAGTTTCAATCCAAGTGAATAAGATTTTGTCAACTTTTTGCTCAGAACCGTGCCAGTAAGGATTTTTCTGAACTAATATTTCCATGTTGGTTAAATCAATAGATTCAACTATGTAAGGCCCCGCACCATTGGCATCAATTCCTGAAGAGCTGTTGAAGTAATAAGTACCAGAATCATAAAGAGAAGTATAGTAATCTTCAGGTATAATGGGTTCACTGAGTAAATTTTTATAGAAAGCGTATGGTTGATTAAAGGTAAATTCAACTGTTAATTCGTTTAAAGCAACAATTGAATCATTAGAATCGAAGTAAGAAGCTAAAAACCAATAATTGTTTGCGTTAATACTTGCTGTCAATAATACTTTGTATGAAAAAACTACATCACTTGCTGTCAGTGCTTCACCATTGTAAAAGTTCAATCCAGACTTGAGGTTTACAGTAACAACCATATCGTCACCACTAATTTCAATTGTAGGTTCACCATCGGCTAGATTTGGTCCATTGTCATGATTCTTTTCAACTGTACGGCCATAAAGACCAGCTACTGTTGAAGATAACCATTGTCTCGTGGAATATGTTGGACCTGCATAAGTTGAATATTCTTGAAAATCATACGGCATCGCATAAATTATAACACCATCTTCTGCTGCTGTCAAATTACTTGCCGGTATTAGCATCATTGTCAGTAATAACATAATTGCTAAAGGATAAATTTTATTTTTCATAAATCTCCCATAATTAACCGTATCCAGCTTAATAAGTGTATCTCCGTTTATCGTGTCTAATAGGATTTTGCTCTAAAAGAGAAAAAATCAAACAATTGTTACTTTTAGAGTTACTAACTGGTCTAAAAAACTCAAACTCAAGCAAAAAGTTGTACATCCCTTTTTTTAGATATCTGACATTCTTTTTAGATTAACTGCCGGTGTACCTTTTTCTTTTGTGATATAATCATAGATTGATTTCCAGATTTTACCATCGTCACGCCATTTATTCTCGAAATTATTTATACCAACCCATGCTTCAAAAGCCTTAACCTCTGGTTTAGACCAAATACTTCCACTTGAGAGATTTGATTGTTCAATATAGTTGAGATCAACTAAAGTGGCTTTAATATTGGAGGCTATTTCTCCTTCTAAAGCTAATAGATTGCTTTCATCCTCACGAGAAAGAAAGACCATATCGTAAATATCAAAAATTCTCTGAAGCTCTTTAATGGGGTCATGATGTTCGTCAACGCGAAGATCAACGAGACGATCGGTAAAACCTCCATAACCTCCCTCTTCGCGTACAATAAGCAAACTAGCTGATTGTTTACCACGGACATCACCTCGTCCTTCTTGATCTGCTGCATGAAGAGCAGAAAGCATTTTGTCAGAAAGGTCACCTTTAGAAGTTTCAAAAGCAGAAGCCATAGATTGAACCGTTTCTTCAGAAATCAGAATGTTGCCTTGACAACTAAAATTTGTACCTATTTCATGACCAGCCCAATAAAAACATTCAGAGCCGGTATGGGCAGCTGCTTCACCTAAGGCATCAATAACTGCTACTTGACGGTGTTCTTTCATTTTATCTTCAGAAAGAAGTTTC
>DAOWED010000004.1 GCA_030638685.1 Candidatus Heimdallarchaeota archaeon
AATTAATTTAGCAGTTAAATCATGGCTCAATTTACCGGAAAGTAAATCATTTTTGGGAAAATTATTGATAATTGAAACCATTTTACAGCTTCTATTCCCAGTTGTTACCGTCTTAAGGGATGAATCCACAGGAATTTTAGACATATCAAGGTCTGCTCCTTTGATTTCAATCGCTCTAATGAGTTTAGTTTTTTCGTATGTAATCTGGAAAGATAAATCAGTAGTGACATATAATGTTACAGGATTGGAAACAATTTACATCACCTCTAAAGACGGTATTACAGGCTATGTTTCTTACAATTTTAAAGAAGAGCAATTGCTTTCAAAGATGGAAGAACTAAAGCAAATAGGGCTTTTTACTGATTTATTAGCTCATTTTGAGCAAGAAAATGGATTTAACAAACAAATCAATATTTGGCATCAAAATAGACATATTAAGATATTACAAGGGTCTCTCTTTCGATTAATTTTGATCAGTGAACGAGATAATGAGTTATTGAACGATCTAGCAGAATATTGTTTAACAGAGTTTAATAAAAGATATCAACATGTTAGGATCGAAGAAAGTCTGGACCAACATACAATAGAAAAAATGGTTTATCTGGTAAGAGAAACTTTCCAGTTTGCTGACATGTTCCCCCAAAAAGAGTTCAAATTAGAAAACAATTTCTAAAAGAAATTTTCACTGAGAATGAACTTCAATTCTAACTATTCATAATCTTCTATCCTCCGATATTGGAGGTATACTTTTATAAAAAAACAAGAAATTATTACTTGAAGGTTATGGTTCTTATTTCTGAACTAAGCATAGTTATTGTGAGTTTAATTCTAACGAGCATAGCTCTGCTTTTTATGATTAGTTTATACCAAAAATACAGAATCAGAGCTCATAAATTGCTGGCTTTCAGTTGGTTTCTTGTAATTGGATATATAGTTCTGGACTTTTTACCAACAGTTCTATTAATGGATGAAAAGTATAGCACCTCTTTTACTTGGTTGGCTAGAATTGGGACAATAATAGCTTATTTAGCAAGTTTAATTCTTGTTTATACTTACTTCATCTTTCAATATCAATCAAAACCTACTAGATGGTTTTTTTACCTTCTTTTAGCAGGAGCAGCTTCTTATACTACTCTTACTAATTTCAATGTTGAAGTTGTGGATAATAGATGGATCTCAGTTTATCATGGAGAATTAGGTGTAATAATTCCGGGCATTTTTGGAATAGCAATTTGTCTTGAGAATGTTAATTTGGCCACAAAATCATGGCTTAATTTACCTGAGAGTAAGTCTTCCTTAGGAATATTGCTGATATTGGAAGCTTTTTTTCAACTTCTGTTTCCTATAGTTACTACATTGAGGGACGAGTCTATAGGAATATTAGGTATATCTAGATCAGCTCCTTTGATTTTAGTCTCTTTAATGAATATCATTTTTTCGTATGTAATCTGGAAGGATAAATCTGTTGTAACCTATAATGTTACAAAGGTAGAAACAATTTATATTACCTCAAAAGATGGTGTTTCAGGTTATGTTTCTTATAATTTTAAAAACGAGCAATTACTTTCAAAGATGGAAGAACTAAAGCAAATAGGTCTCTTTACTGATTTATTAGCTAATTTTGAGCAAGAAAACAACAGCAATCATCAAGTCAATATTTGGCACCAAAATAAACATATTAAGATATTACAAGGGTCTATTTTTAGGTTAATTTTGATCAGTGAACGGGATAATGAAATTTTAAATGACTACGCAAAGTATTGCCTAACTGAGTTTAACAAGAGATTTGAGCACATTAGAATTGAAGATAGCTTGGCTCAGCAAACAATAGAAAAAATGGTTAATTTGATCAGAGAAACATTCCAGTTTGCTGATATGGTCCCTCGCAAAGAGTTCAAACTAAACAATAATTTCTAACTGGAATGTTCTCACAATTTAATGCTCTTTAATTGCAAAAAATCTTTAAATGATTGCTCTAGCAATACAAACGAAGCAACATGAATTTTCAAATAACTCATCCTAAAGAACTAAAACCTTTACCTTCTGATGAAAGTAAATTAAGTTTTGGCAAATACTTCACTGATCATATGCTAAAAATAGATTATTTGGAGAATAATTGGACGAATGGAAGAATTGAACCATATGGTCCGCTTTCCTTGAGCCCAGCGGCGTTGGTACTGCATTATGGTCAGGAAATATTTGAAGGTATGAAAGCTTTTAGACAAGTAAACGACAAAGATAAGCTTTCACTGTTCAGACCAGATAAAAATGCTAACAGATTTAATCTATCTGCTGAAAGAATGTGCATGCCAACAATTGAAGAAGAAGTGTTCGTTGAATCAATTAAGGCAGTGATTAGAGAAGATAAAAGATGGATACCATACTCAGAAGGAACATCTCTTTATATTAGACCAACTATGATAGCAACTGAAGAAGCACTTGGTGTACATCCTTCTTCTGAATATCTCTATTATGTTATTCTTTGTTCTGTCGGTTCTTATTTCCCAGAAGGATTCAATCCTACCAAAATTTTTGTAGAAGACAAGTTTGTAAGAGCAGCTCAAGGAGGAACAGGGGAAGCAAAGACAGGAGGTAATTATGCAGCTAGTTTACTTCCTACAAAAAGAGCTAATAGTGAAGGTTACAGCCAAGTATTATGGCTAGATGCTCAAGATCACTCAAAAATTGAAGAAGTTGGTGCAATGAACCAGTTTTTTGTGATAGATAATGAACTATACACTGCCCCTCTAAAAGGAACGGTTCTAAGAGGAGTTACTCGAGAAAGCGTTATTCAGCTTGCTCAAGATAAAGGATACAAAGTTAATGAAGAAGCTATTACCATTTCTGAAGTAATTGAGGCTTCAAAAACAGGTGCCCTTCAAGAAGCCTTTGGAGCGGGAACAGCTGCCTCTATAGCTCCGGTAGGTGAACTTTATTACAAAGGTACATCTTATATTGTTAATAAAAATCAAGTTGGTAAAATTACTCAAGAGTTATATGAAAGCCTGATAGGTATTCAAACCGGTAAAATTGAAGATTCATATGGATGGAATATTGAAATTTAACAATAGATATTTTGGATTATCATTCTAAAATTAAAAGGAGTGGGAGGGGAAAAATTTCTGCTAAAAAATAGAGAGTGAAGTTTCGTCTTTTTTAGGTCTAAGCAAATAAAAGATTAATCCAGATATAGAGCTAAAGAATATGAATAAAGTAAATAGGAAAAACATCATTCCTCCTAAAGCAGTTATTATATCTGATAAAAGATCATTCTTTGTGCTTATGCTTTCTTCAGCTGCAGAATTCATATCATAGCCTATAGCTGTTGAAATATTAGGTATAAGTGAAGCAAAACCCGCAGTCAAGCTCATCTTAGCTAGTCTTGTTCTAACTACTTTGAGGTCAATTTCTTCCTCTCCAATCTTATATTCATCTTTCCAGAATTCTACTTTTGCTTTATGTTTACCTATTGTTGTAGGTGTCAAATAGAAGACAGTTTGGCTAAAATCATCATCTAAATCGACATAAGCATCATTTGGAGAAATCAAACAACCTGGAAAGATTGGTACTATTCTTACAATTGGTTTTTCATCCGCTTCTACTTCAACCTCAAGCTTACTTTTCACTCTTGCAATGTTCTTGACCACAGTTGCTCGTATTTCCTCAGAAGAGATAATTATTTCAAGTGGAAACGTTTTCCAGATGTGCATTCTCTCATAATAACTGATCATTGTTTCTCGTTGAATAATCGTGGTTTCATATTCGTATGTTCCTTCAGTAGCAGCATACTTGTCATACTCTTCATCATATTCTTCATCATGCTCTTCTTCGAAAGCTTCATCAGCTAGAGAGGTGGGCATTGGAGTGGGAGCTGCTGGAGGTGCAGCCGGTTCATCCAAAGCAACCGTTCTTGAAACCGAGGCAGGAGGAGCTCCAGAACCGGGTGGGGGAGGCGGAGCTGGTGATGAAGTTGGTGGAGGAGCTGGTGCGCTTTTAGGTGCTGGTGGAGGAATTGAGACTTCAGCTGCCTTTTCTAACAATGGTTCAATTTCCTTTTCTTCTTTTCTTGCTTTTTTCTTTTTAGCTTTACCTCTTTTTCTAGAGGGCTTTTCTTTCTTGTCATCTACTTCCGTTACAGAAGCCATAGCCAAAAGCAAGCTTTCATCAGATTCTTCCGGTGCATCATCCAATTTTTCCAGTTCATTCATTATTTTAACTGAAGCTACTCCAATTGATGACATTGCACTATCTTCTAGAACTCCGTCTGGAATTGATGCTCCGGTAGATAATGCACTAATTGAAACACCCATTAAATCAAGTTCTGATTGTATTAACAAAATTAGCTCTTGGTTTCTACTGGTATCATTCATCAATGAAGCAACTTCTTCTGGAGTTTTTGCTCTGGAAATATCACCTATTGATGAAACAATTAATGATGTAATCCAAGTATAAGCTTTTTCTGTATCTATTTCCCAGCTATAATCTAATCCTCTTGTTAGAAAGGTATTAGGATCACTTATGCTGAAACTAACGGTAAATTTTGAAAGATCAACATTCATCCCGATAGAACGTTCTATGTGCTCAGGAACCTCAATATTCCACTTTCTAGTAGAGGTTGACAAAAAGAATAGAACCGATCCACTCTCCGCTAGTTCAGAAGAAATGTCGTATAATCCCTCTAGATATGGTCCATCCAGTTTACCTTGGGAGTAAATAAAGCAAACCTCAGATTTAGCTATTCCAAGCTCAGTAAAACTTGAGATATCCTTTAATTGTTTGTTAGGTATACGGTAAAGAATTGATTTAGAATCGAGGGGGGGAATTTGTTCGGTTGATTCACTCCAACATAATATGTGCGAGAGTTTTGAAAAATCATCACCTTTTTTTGTAAGCATGTTAATCACAATAATTAAGTTATTAATAATCTTTTAAGCTTATTAGATAAATAGCTTTGGTAATGCAAAGATATAGCTGATTAGCGCTTTAAATAAATTAATATAATATTCTAAAGATGAATTATAGCATAAATCGTGAAGTATGAAAGGTTATTAACCTAAATATCATATGTTTGACCAATGTTAATTGATATCAAAGAATCAATTAAAGTATCTAGAATGCTTTTTTCATCGGAAGAAATAACTCCATCGTATTGCGCTAGAATTCTAGCATTAATAATAATAGATCGCCTAATTTTAACTAATTCTATAACTTCTTTGGAAGTAACTACATTATCTGATAAAGCATTTTTCAGTTTTGCTCTGAAATAATTCAAATCCCTTGAAATAGTAGATAACATCCGAGATTCGTCTGAAGAAATACCTCCTTCTTGAGCTATCTCCTTTAAAGAAACCATTAGTTTCTTTATCTTCAAGAGACCATCATTCATAATTAAAAATCGTCCTATTAAATTAAAAAGCTAACTAAAGAGGAATTGATTTATGAATTTAACAACAAAATTATTATGATTCATTATCTATAATAACAAATGATACAATCACTTTATCTAAATGATGTTTCTAAAATAGCAGATAAGACAGATCAAGTACTTAATCACATAAAGGAACAAGCAAAAATTGGAGAAATTAAGGAGATAATAATTCCTACAACTTCAGGAGAAACAGCTCTAAAAGCCCTTGAAGTGTTTGAAGGAGAAGATGTAAAACTTATCATAGTGACTCATCAGACAGGATTCAGAGAAAAGGGAGAGCAAGAGGTTCCTAAAGAAACACTCCTAAAGCTGAAAAATTCGTTCGCAGAAGTAGTTACCTGTCAACATGCTCTGGCTGGAATTGGAAGAGCTGTTAGGTTACAATTGCAAACATGGGAATTTACGGAATTAACAGCAATGATTTTGAAGACTTTCGGTCAAGGAACTAAGGTTTGCGCAGAAATAACACTAATGGCAGCTGATTCAGGCAAAATCTCAATGA
>DAOWED010000176.1 GCA_030638685.1 Candidatus Heimdallarchaeota archaeon
AATACTTCACCTCCTCCATTTACTACTCCTACTCCGACACCTGATAGTAACGGAGGATTTCTAGCATTTGACTTTCTAACATTTATCCTTGTTATAGGTATAGTGAGTATGATTCAATTACGAGCTAAAAGAAGAAAGAATTAGATGTTTTAGCATTTAGCGAAATATAGCTAAGTGGTTTTATTCAAAAAACTACTTATTTGCCTTGAAAACTCTTTGATTAGCTATTATTAGGAAAAGAATTTTTTCACAGTTTAAAAAAGAATTTAGTTATCTTATGTTTGAAGAGGAATTCATCATGAGAACAAAAGAGTTTTTTCTACTGACATTATTAGTGGTCTCAATTATCCCTAAATTGCACACTGTAGCGTCAGAAGAAGAAGTAACCAGCTATTTATTATCTAGTGAAGATTTTATAATCAGTTGGTCAACCTCTGGTTCTAGATTAATTCCTCTGAATTTCTCTCTCCCTTCAGGTAACTACCTCGTAACACTTTTTTGTAGTGCTTTTGGAGATTCTACTAGTAATTCTGGATATGAATTATTACTCAAAGAAAACGATTCTTCTAGTTCTTCTAGTTCATCTAGTTCTATTCTTTTCATTCTCCCTCGAGATCAGCAAAATGGCCTAGAATACCAGAAAACTTCACAAATAATCTTACTTGAAGAGAATAGTCTTTATTTAGAAATTTCATGGGAAATATACTTTCCTTTTAGTTCTGGTGAATTAATCATTTCTTCAGAAAGTTTTCTAAAAAAACTATCATCTCCATCAATTCCTCAATTCTCGCCTTCAGAAGTACTTCTTCAAGATGACACTGGAATAGGTCAAATGACAATTATTTTTCCCATAGAACCCGAATTTAAAGGGTTAGTACACACTTTAAACTTTGAAGTCGAAATTGATACTTCATTATGTTCATACTTTAACTGGGTAAAATTGGACTTTTCGCATTTAAACCAGCTCCAGTATTCAGTTGATTTTAACTCAGGAGGATCATACAAATTTTCTTTTAATTTTGTAAGTGAATTTCTTGTTCCGTTGTTAGTTCTTGACTTTTCAAGTCAGATGGAAGGTCAAGTTAGGTTTAATTTGGTAGAATTAGATATTGATAACCATAAAAACGCTGAAGGTAATTCGGATAATTTTTCATTTGATCTTTCAGAAGATCCATCACTTACTTTACTTTTATTGAATTTTTTTGTATTTGGTGCATTATTTAGTTTGAAGACTGCATTTTCCATTAAACTTGGTATTCTAAGACCAAAGTCTGCTCCATCTTCTAAATACTACAATTCAAATTACATTATTACTCAAAATTCCGAGCCCCTTACATTTTCATTAGATAACATTTCCGAGGTAAATTCAGATGAATAGCACATTAAAAGAAACACTAGTAATCTCTATTTTGTACCTAGTTTTTCGACTAAGTCTTTATAATTTCACAACAATTAATCAATTCATTCAAATAACTAGTTCCTTACTTTTCGTATTAGGATTAATCGTAATTTCGTTTATCAAATATGATGATTTAAGTCATGAACCCAGCTTATCACTTAATTATTTTCCAGCAATAACTAAAATATTCAAGCAAAAAAATAATAAAACCTTATTCACAAACGGAGTAACTCCTACATTTCAAGTTCCAATGATTACTTCTGCAAAACTTGACCATAAAGAATCTTATGATGAAATAAATTTTCAGATTTCGTTGGAGTATAAATTGCAGATTACAGATACAAAGTTAACATCTTGGGACGAAAATCTAGGAAAAAAAATACTTAAAGAACTACTTCAATTTACAAAGATATCAATAGCTGATTTACCGGATAGAGCCGTATTAACAGTTACTTTTGAAGTATTAAGTACTCCAGCTTACTTATGGAAAGAAGCAATAATCGATATAAAAGAAGAGGCAGAGCAAGTGAATGACTTGATTAAACCTTTTCTGTCAACCATAGTACCTATTCTTGCTCCTATATTATTCCAACAAGAAAACCAAGTATATGAGCAGACTGAACCTGTCGAAGAAGTAATAGTTACAACTGATCCACATGAGATGAAGGACTCAAATATCAATTGGTCAAACCTCTATAATTTCATAGAAAGGGAATCAGCAACGGAGGAAGTTTAGTGCCATTTTATTATCCCTTAGAAATAGTCCACTTTGTAGGTCAACTGCTTGGAGTGTGGCTTTTTGTTAACATAATGTCACTTTTTCTACCCGGATGGAAGAGTAGTTTTGTATCAATTAATCATTGGAAAAATCAATTTAGGAAAGGAGTTTTCAAAATGGTTCTAATCCTCTTGAGAAAAGAGTTCATTGAGAAGAATGGATCGATTAGATTCAGCCAAGACAAAGAGTGGGGAGTTCATTTTCTTGCAGCTATCCTTTTGCCATCAGCTATCTCCTTTATGGCAACAATCTTAATCTATTCAATGGCTCAGTCAATTATTAAGGAAAATATTTTGTGGGGAATTCTAGCCTATAGTATTGCTTTTGTTTCTATCTTTGCAACTATTCCTTCTATTGAGGAAATATCAACTTTAGTAAAAACCTCTACTTCAAGTAGCTGGAATTGGTTTATCAAAGGAATGACGCTTTCATTACTGGTCTATCTAGGTTTATCGTTAGTGAGTGTTTCCAAAGAAATAATCTACCTGGTGATTATTCCGATACTATTTTTTCCATGGACGGAAAAACGCTCTGAAGTAAAGAAGACAAATTTAAGTGCTCTTCCTCAGAAAACAGCTTCTCGAAAATTTTCAGAAGCATCCATATCATTTGACTTGTAATTTTTTGTAATTTTTCACTTCTTTAAAAACGATTTTGTACATATATAGGTTGAAAGTCATGTGCGCAGCTAAATATTCCAGTTTTGAAATAATTCTTATAGAATCAGACCCTATTGCCCGAGAACAGATTGCTGATAATATGACTGAAGACCAGATTGATCAAGCTGTGTTAATTAATCTCTTACACCTTGACCTTTCTTGGGAAGAAAAACAAACTATACTCAGTAGCTGCATTCGTAACCCGTACATAATTGAAACTATGGCTAACCAGTGGTTCAATGACAACCTTATTTCTCAGGAGGTGCTCGTGCTTCTAACAGAAGAAGCGCTTAAGCTAGAGTGTCTTCCAAGTTTCTTCAACGTTCAGTAATTCTGTTCTCAAAACGCCTATCATCCCTTCCTTTTACATTTTTCTTAAAGTTCAGTAAATAAAAAGAAAATTATTTTTTTTAGCTTTTTTACTGATGCTAACACAAAAGTAAATAAGAGTAAGCTTGTAACTAAGGATAAGAAAATGACAACAGAAGAACGATCAAGAGAGAAAATTCTATTTGTAGGTTTATCTAAAGCAGGGAAGACAAGTATTTTTGAGAAATTCTTTCTAAGATCTGATTTACGGACAATTGAGAATATTAACCCCACTCTTTGGTACTCTATTAAAAAACCTAACTCTGAATTTACAGGCTCACGAATGACAATCTTCGACCTTGGAGGACAGTCCCACTTTAGGGAACAGTATCTCCAGTCCCCCGCACTTTTTTCAAAACTAAGAGCCATCTTCTTTATTCTTGATGTTCAAGAACCAGACTTATACGAAGAAGTGATTTCATACTTCAAGCAAGTTATTCAATTGGTTGAAGAAAACAATGAAGATCCAATTTATAGCGTGTTTTTCCATAAGTACGATCCCGGAACACAAGAAGAACTTAAATCAAATCTTGCTGAAGGAATGGAACTAATGAGAGAAGTTTTCCAGAAAAGAGATTATGTTTTTCATGTAACTTCAATCTATGATGAAACGGTTCATAGAGAGATGTCCTTTGCCTTATTTAGGTCATTCCCAGAAGATGCTGCTGTTCAAGCTATCTCATCCCTAGAATTAGAAGAATTTATAGAGCGATTAGCTGCAAGTCATGAAAGCCTAACTTCTGCAGAGCGAGAAGAACTCTTAATAGAGGCAAGAAACTTAGGAAATTATCTAGGGCTAAAAATAAGAGACCGATGGCTTAAGATAGCTATTGAAGGACCAGACCCACAAGACCCAATTCCTCGATTACCTGAGAGGCTAGCCTTTAAATGGATGGACCATGAAGAAGGTCAAAAGATTGAGATTACATCAGTAGTGGAAGAGGGAAAAGAAAGTGATCTTGAAACTGAAGGTTTTGTTACTGAAGAAGTAACTAAAGGTATTCTTTCTTCATTAGGATGGACAACCACCGGTAAAGAATTCAATGTTGATAAAAATAGAAAATTCTTCAAACTTTCACTAGATTTAGATCATGAAATTAAGGAAAAAGAAGAATAGGATAAAGATTATTTTTCCTTTCCTGTCTTTATGGAACTAGTAGTATCTAATTAGTGTAATTTAAAACTTTAAGTTTTTCTTAATCTTTTCCAATTTTCCAATTTTTGAAATTCTTTCTTATCTTTCAAGTCTTCCATTCTTATTATTTTTTAAGGCATTAATTTTTTATAGTAATACTCCATTGATGAATTTTGTTATTGCTTCGAATGGAAAA
>DAOWED010000069.1 GCA_030638685.1 Candidatus Heimdallarchaeota archaeon
AGCTTGGTTAATTATTGAATAATGAATAGATAGACTTAGATCAGCCCCTACTTGAGCACAATGAATGGTAGATGGGTGTTCTTCTTTCCATGACGTTAAAGTCTCTTCCATAAGGGTTAACCAGTTCTCTTTTTCTGCATCTCTCACATCAAAAACTCCAGATCTATATCTATGGCTTATTTCACAGTTAATGATTGTTTTCATTTTAAAGCAAATTCTCTGAAAACTAATTACTGATACTACACCAATAAATAGCGGTCTAGAATGATGATTCTATTGAAGTAAAAGAAGAAGAAAATAAAGGAGAGGAGAGGTGTAGAAAATCATTAATAGGCTGCACCGATATAAACTACATCTTTAGCTTCTTTTTCGCACACTACACAAGGACCAAAAAGTGTTTCTTTCTCAATATCCACTCTTACTCCGCGAACTTCGGCAGAGAGTTTATCCTTAATTTGTTGAGCACAATCTTCATCACCGCACCAGTTTGTTTTGACAAAACCTTTGTGTTTTTTGTAAGTCTCAACAAGTTCTTCAAAAGTAACGGCCTCATGAATACTATCCTCTAGGAGTTTTTTAGTTCGGTTACGCATCTCGGTATCGATATCGTGGAGCACATTATCAACTTCTGCAAGAAGGTCCTCACGTTTGATACTTATCTTCTCACCAGAATCTCGTCTCACAAATAGACATTGATTATTCTCAATATCTTTTGGACCGACCTCAATTCGCAGAGGAACTCCTCTCATTTCATGTTCGTTGAACTTCCATCCAGCAGTATATCTATCCCTATCATCTAAGTAAACGCGATAGTTTGCTTTGGTTAGCTGTTCTTCGATTTCTAAGCAAGCTTGAGTTACTTCTTCCTCATTCTTTTTGCGGAATAGAATTGGTACAATCACTACCTGAGTTGGTGCAACATATGGAGGAATAATCAACCCTTTGTCATCACCATGCATAGCTACTATTGCAGCGATTACTCTTGTAGACATTCCATAACATGTCTGATAAACAGCACCTGTACTTCCATCTTCTTTCTGAAAATTTATGTTGAAGACACGACTGAATCCTTGGCCTAAATTATGAGTTGTTCCTATCTGTAAGCATTTTCCTTCAGGTAAGGGAGCGTCATAGGCTATACTGTATACTGCTCCGGGGAAAGTATCATGAGGAGGACGCTTGAATTGAAGATAACTTAGACAAAGATCATCGAACACTCCTGAATAAATTTCCATACTTTCTTCAACTTGCTCCACTGCCTCTTCAGCAGTTGCATGACAAGTATGTGCCTCTGACCATTGGAATTCTCTATCTCTTAGTAGAGCTTGCGTCTCTTTGGTGTCCCATCTAATGATGTTACACCATTGATTAATTTTCAAAGGTAGGTCTTTGTGTGAGCGTATCCAGAGAGCATACATGTAATACATTATTGTCTCGCTAGTAGGTCTTAGAGCAAATTTTTTGTTGAGTTTTTTATCACCTACATGGGTAACCCAAGCTACTTCCGGTACAAAACCCTCGAAATGCTCTTCTTCCAATAATAAGAATTCTTCAGGGATGAAAAGAGGGAAATAAGCGTTTTTATGGTGCGTTTTCTTAAACCTTTGATTTAAGTTTGCTTTAATCGCTTCCCATATCTCGTAACCATTAGGCATTAAAACATTGGCTCCTTTTGTAGGGGTTCGTACATCAACAATATCGGCTTCAAGCAATACAGCGTTCCACCAACGTCCAAAATTTGATTTAGGAATATCTAGTTTACCCATTATCCACTACTCCATTGATAGTTAAGTTATAAAAAATAAGGTTAAAACGGTCTAGTTGGAGGTTTTCAAAGTAAGAAATAATTAACTTGATTCGGAACACCTTCACCTTTCATAGTTTCACCGGTCTTTATTTACTGTGCATCTATTAAAAAATCTTCGAATAGAAACACTAGTTGATTACTAAGTAGAATATTTAAATCGATTAGTATCTACTTGGTTTTTTTCTTCTATTTATGTGAATGAATCGTTCTTTTCAAACATAGGTGATCCTAATACAACTCTTGTTAATTTTTGTTCAGATTAGATGCCTTCCAAAATCGTTAAATTCCTATAAACACATAATAATTTGGATAATATGTCAATAGAATTAGATAAAAATCAGAGAGATAAATTGGTTGAAAAACTTAAACAAATAACTCATAGCGCAGAGCTAGATGCTTTGGCTATTGTTACTAGAGAAGGGCTTAATATTGCTTTTTTTGCTTCACAAAATACTGATCCAGACCTTCTTTCAGCAGTAACTGCCGCATCTCTCGCAACCGGATCAATGGTTACTGAGAAATTATCACACGGAGATATGACAGAAATGATTATCAGGGGAAAAGAAGGTTTTTCAATTCTTTCCAATGCTGGTCCTCATTTTCTTATAGGAGCAAGTAGAGAACACAGTTCAACTGCTCTGACTACTCGAGTGTTCCGCCAGTTCACACCGGATATAATGGCTATAATGTCTGGGGCAAT
>DAOWED010000011.1 GCA_030638685.1 Candidatus Heimdallarchaeota archaeon
AACGTGCTCGTGAACATGTTGAACGCTATGCTACTTGGGATCAACTTGCTTCTTTAATTCAATAGTCATTTCTTTTTTTTGAGTTGGTTTTATGCGAATTGGTTTTATTGTTAATCCTATAGCTGGTACCGGAGGCCCTCTAGGTTGGAAAGGTACTGACTCTTTTCTCTCTGATGCCTGGTCTCTTTTTCATGCCTCCCATTCTAGCCCTTCCTTTCAAAAAGCCTTCATGGCTCTTCGTTCTCTATCTGATGAAGTTCTTTCCCAAATTGAGTGGATTACCATTGAATCTTTCATGGGTCAAGAGATACTCGATTCTCTTGGTTTTCCCTATCAGTTAGTTGACCTTTCTATCCCTTCCCCTTCTTCTTTTGAGGATACCAAAAGGGCCATTTTGGAGCTTTCATCTCTTCAATGTGATCTTGTTCTTTTTGTTGGAGGAGATGGTACCGCTCGTGATCTCATTTCCGCCTCACCTGATCAGCTTATGATTGGTATTCCTGGTGGTGTCAAAATTTTTAGTTCATGTTTCTTGGCTCATCCTGAAAATCTTCTCCCTCTTCTTGATCACGGTCTTGAAGAAGGCTTTGATTCTAATTTTGAAGATGTATTAGATATTAATGAAGATAAATACAGTTCTGGCATCCTTGATATTTCTCTCTTTGGTGCCATGAAATGTCCTTTACTTCCCCATCTTCTTCAAGGGTCTAAAGTTGCTTCTCCCACAGCTGCTGTTGATAATCCTTGGGAAGCTATCTCTACTTTTCTTGAAGATGAAGGGATTTTTGATCAGTTTATTATTGCAGGTCCAGGTTCTTCCGTTTCTCATGTTTTGGAACCTCTTACTAGTGATAAAACTCTTCTCGGTGTTGATGTCTTTTCTAATAGAAAACTCCACTCTAAAGACTGTTCTCGTGATCAAATTCTTGCTTTCATTTCTGAAAACAATATCGATAAGAATAGCATTCATCTCATTGTTTCTCCCATTGGTGGCCAAGGTTTTCTCTTCGGGAGAGGTAACCAGCAAATTCCTCCATCTCTTTTAGCTCTTATTCCAAGAGACAATATCCATATTGTTTCTTCCCTCTTCAAAATTGATGGTCTTGAAGCCCTTAGAATTGATACTGGTGATTCTGATGTCGATGATCATCTTACTGGCTTTATTAAAGTTATTACTGGCTATCGTCGTTATAATCTTCTTAAAATCAAGAAAGGATGAGGAAACAAGTTTTTTGTGCTTATTTCCTTTATTGAATAGGCTTTTACAGAAAGTCTCTTGATGATGAATCTGCTACTTTTGGATCTGTGCTTTTTAGTGTTTCTTGCCTTTTCTGAGGTGATGTCTCTGCAAGAGCGTCTTCTAGATGTTTCATTTCCACCTTTCTGATTTCCACTTTTTCTTCCTTTTCATCTTCCTTTTCTTCTTCCTTTTCTTCTTCCTTTTCTTCTTCCTTTGCCTTTTCTTTTTGTTCTTCCATTTTGATGATAATTTCTCTTATCACTATCATCCTTGCTTCTCCACAAGTAGCTGCAATATCCGCTCCACTCATGCCTTCACTTTCGTGTGACAGTTTTTCAAAGTCTAGCTCTCCAGTTGGTGTCTTTCTTAGATGTGCTTTGAATATCTCAATTCTACTATTGAAATCTGGTATTCCTACTCTGATTAACCTATCAAACCTTCCTGGTCTCAGAAGTGCTGAGTCTATCATATCTGGCCTGTTTGTTGCAGCTATAACCGTTACTCCTCTCAGTTCTTCTAGTCCGTCCATTTCTGTTAGTAACTGAGATACCACTCTTTCTGTTACTCCCGAATCTGATGATGAGCTTGACCTACTTCCAGCCATTGAATCTATTTCATCCAGAAAAACTACGCATGGTGCTGCTTGTCTTGCTTTTCTGAATATTTCCCGAACTCCTTTCTCGGATTGTCCTACCCATTTACTCAATAATTCCGGTCCTTTTATTGATATGAAATTTGACTCACTTTCTGAAGCAACTGCCTTTGCCATCATTGTTTTTCCCGTCCCTGGAGGACCAAACAGAAGTATCCCTTTCGGCGGATTTGAGTTCATCTCCTTAAACACATTTCCATATTTTAATGGCCATTCTATTGTTTCTTGCAGTTCTTTCTTTACTTCGTCTAATCCACCAATATCATCCCACCCTATATTTGGTATTTCAACAAATACTTCTCTTAATGCTGATGGTTCTATCTCTCTTAAAGCTTCTACAAAGTCATCCATTGTAACATATAAGTTTTCTAACATTTCTTGAGGTATCATATCTGTTTCCAAATCTATCTCTGGTAATACTCTTCGTAATGACCTCATTGCTGCCTCTTTAGTTAAAGATTGTATATCTGACCCTACAAAACCATGAGTTACTTCTGCTAATCTTTTGATTGACACATCCTCAGCTAACGGCATCCCTCTTGTATGGATAGACAATATTGTAAGCCTTTCTTCTCTGCTTGGGATTCCTATCTCTATCTCTCTATCGAATCTTCCCCCTCTTCTTAATGCCGGATCTATTGCATTTGGACGGTTTGTTGCGCCTATTACAACTACATTTCCTCTTGGATCTAGTCCATCCATTAAAGATAGTAATTGAGCTACTATTCGTCTTTCTACTTCCCCTGTTGCTTCTTCTCGCGAAGGGGCAATACTATCTATTTCATCTATGAATATTATTGCTGGTGCATTTTTATGTGCTTCTTCAAACACTTCTCTTAATCTTCCTTCACTTTCCCCATAGAACTTTGATACTATCTCCGGTCCACTTATTGATATAAAATGCGCATTTGTTTCTGATGCTACTGCCCTTGCAAGTAATGTTTTTCCCGTCCCAGGTGGTCCATGCAAAAGTAATCCACTTGGTGCCTGTACTCCTAACCTATCAAAAATCTCAGGATGCCGTAATGGTAATTCTATCATTTCTCTTATTTTTCTTATTTCCTCATTTAGCCCTCCTACATCTTCATAACTTATCCTGTGTGCGGTTTTTGATATCTCATCTTCTAACACATTTTCTGAAACAATTATTTTTGTAATTGCACTATCAACTATTGCTGCTTCTGCCTCTGGTTGAAACGATGCAACTCCTAGATATATTTGTCTCCCTAGCCCTACTGGTACAGCTATCACATCTTTCGTTGTAATTGCCCTTCCATTTAGTCTTCTCAGTAAATATGTTTCTGCTCCCTGAATTCTCAGTTTTTGAGTTGGAGCAAACACTACTTGTTTTGCTGTTATTACTGATATCTTCTTAATTACAATTCGATCGTCAATGCTACATCCCGCATTAATTCTTGTATGATGATCTAACCTTAGTAGCCCTTTTGATGCATCCTGTAACAGTCCCCTCCATGATATTGCTGCTGTTCTTTTATTCGGTCCTTTTATTTCTATTATTTCCCCAGTTCTAATATTCAACTCATCAGCTACATCTGGACTTATTCTTGCTATTCCTCTTCCTACATCTTGAGGTAATGCTTCTGCTACTCTTAGTGTTATACTTTCTTTTTTCTCTTGGGCCATTTGTTTTTACCTTCTACTTCTTTCTAAAAATCTTTTTCGGGTATATAATCCCATATACCTTCTTTTTTTGTCTCAAATAATATCTTATATTCATACACTGATATATAAACTTTTGTCTTAAGTTTATTTTGGAAGGAGAGGAAACTAAAGGTTAAGAAGATTGAGGCCGGAAGAAGGATCTAAAGAGCGTTCTATGGGATCTGCAAATTCATGAATAATAAATTCACCAGTGGGATCAATTGTACAACCAGAAAAGACATGTCCGCCCAATGTTTTGCCGGAAGGATCGCTAACTAGAGCATGAATATGAAGCATGGGTTGACCGTTAAGAAGGGCTATATTACCAGATAGGGAAGTAAGCTCTACGTTCTCTGAAATGGTGAATTTTTGATAGTTTGCTCCATCAAAATAACCGAGTTGAACTGTGGATAAGGCACCAATACCATTGATGAAGCCGCTTTTGATTTCATTTTCTCGAATAAAAGAGGTTAAAGAATCAAGCATGTCTTCATCTTTCATCAAACGAATAACATGGATCTTGGATATGGAGGTAGAAATACTTTTCACGTTTGATCACTCACTTTTACTAGTGTGTGAGATATGCTTAAAACTTTTAGGAATGTAAAAGACTTAGAAGAGTATAAGCTGAAAAAGAATAAGAAAATTCATGCGAACCACAAGAGTAATAGGTACATCATCTCTTAAGAGAGTGAAAGAAATGAAGAAGGACAAAATAGACGATAATCAACAAACATTAGATGATTTCTGGGGAGAAGCAACAACTAAAGAAAAGGAAGAGGAGAGAAGAGAAGAAAAAACAAATGAACAAGAACAGCAAGAAGAAACTAAAATAATCAATAATGGTGAGAGTAAAAGTAAAAATATAATTGAAGAAAAAATAGAGGAAATAATTGAGGTTGAAGAAACACCTGAAGAGATGCAAGAAGAAAATTCAGAGGGTAAGAGAAAGCCAAGAATAGGTGTTGTTATTGAAAAAGAGATGGAGGTAAGAAATGTTTATTTATTGGATGTAGAGTATGATGGACCTCTAAGAAAAGCGGTTTGTAAATTCTATGACCCTGTAACTCACGACCTTTACCTATGGTATGATAATACTAACCACTTACCTTATCTTTTAACAACTTTATCGGAAGAAGAAATAAGAGGTATTCCTCAAGTAGTTGGTTCCGAAGACTATGTGTCATTAGAAAAAGAAAAAAGAATGGACCTAATGCATGACTGTGAGATAGACGTTATTAAAGTAGTTGCAACTAATCCGTTAGCAATAGGAGGAAAGAATGACTCATTTAGGGAGATTATTTTTCCATCATATGAAAGCAACATAAGATATCATTATAATTATATTTTCGATAAGGAACTGGTCCCAGGAGGATTATACTCTATTATTGACGGAAAAGTGATAAAAGAAGGGACAGAAATACCCATCGATGCGAAAACAAGCTTGGAAAAGTCATTTGAGGGAGCAAGTAAGGAAGAACTTGAAATGCTGGAAAGATATTTTCCACAATTTTTATCACCGATTCCAGATATTCTCAGATGTGCATTTGATATAGAAGTTTTTTCACCAGATAGTCGTTTACCCGCCCCACAGCTTGCACAACAAGAAATTATCTCGATCGTAGTGCATGATAGTTTAGGGCAAAGAACAGCTTACTTACTAAAAAGAGAAGATAAAAAGCCAGAAATAGATTTGGAAGCACTAGAAATAACGGAAGAGCAATTAAGAATTTATGAAGACGAGGCAGAGCTGCTGAAGGACTTCTTTGAAGAGATAAAAACATATCCTATCATTCTATCATTCAATGGAGATAATTTTGATTTACCTTATTTACAAAACAGAGCAGAAAAATTAGGAATAAAGGAAAGCTGCCCAATAAAACCGTCCGGAAAAAGGGACATGGCGTTTACAAACGGGTCAATCCATATAGATCTACATAGGTTTTATAGGCAAGCAGCTATTAGGGTATACGCTTTTTCAGGAGCCTATGAAACAGTTGCATTGAATGATTTAGGGGAAGCATTATTAGATGAAGGTAAAATAGAACTTGATGAAGCGATTTCAGACCTATCTGCTCAAAATCTACTGAAATACAATTTAAAAGATACGGAGATAACGCTCAACTTAACCACTTTTGCAAATAATGTTGCCTTTAACCTCATAATTACATTAATGAGAATTACCAAAGTACCGATGTTTGATTTTACAAGAACTACGGTCTCAACATGGATAGAAAACTGGTTCAGGTATGAGCATAGAATAAGAAACTATCTCATACCAAACAAGGAAGCCATCCTTGAGGAAAAAGGGCAAATAAGTACAATGGCAGCAAACGAGGGCGCAAAATTCCAAGGAGCAATAGTAATTGATCCGGAACCAGGAGTCCACTGGAATGTCTATGCACTTGATTTCGCATCACTTTATCCTTCAATCATTAAAACAAGAAATTTAAGCTATGAAACATTAAGATGTCCTCATGAGGAGTGTAAGATAAACAAAGTACCTGAAACAGACCACTGGGTATGTCACAAAAAGCAAGGGATAAGTGCGTTACTCCTAGGTTTTGTAAGAGATATTAGGGTTAATTGGTTCAAACCGGGAGCAAAAGATGAAAGTTTGACAGATCTTCAAAGAAACACCAATGATGTGATTCAATCATCACTAAAAGTTCTGATAAACGCAGGATATGGTGTCTTTGGGGCAGAAATATTCGGTTTTTATTGTCCACCGGTAGCAGAATCAACAACGGCACTCGCAAGAGAAGCAATCACAAAAACGAAAAAATACAGTGAAACGGAGTTAGGGGTACCAGTACTCTACGGAGACACGGATTCTCTGTTTCTTAAAGATCCTACACCTGAACAAATTGAAGATATTCAACAATGGTCTATTGATAATTTGAAGATAGATTTGGGTGTAGATTATGTCTTTCGCTTTGTGGCTCTTTCTTCTCGTAAAAAGAATTATTTTGGAATAACTACTAGAAAGAGACCAATTGTAAAAGGGATGCTGGGTAAGAAAAGAAACACTCCTAGCCTAATCAAGAAAGATTTCGCTAAAATGATCGATCTTTTCAGGGAAGTTTCAAATAATCAAGAGTTCGAACAAGCAAAAGATCAATCTATGGGGATTGTAAGAGAGTTATTAAGCCGTATTTCTGATAAAAACTTCTCATTGGAAGATATAGCTGTTACAACGATTATTTCTCAGAGAACTAATAAGTACAAATCATGGGTTCAACCTCTTCAAGCAATAATGCAGTTAGAGATTGACGATAGATATGATGTTCCGGAGATAGGAGCAGCAGTAACTTATGTAAAAACTCATTCTTTTGAAATATCTCTCCCTAATAACGCTAAACTTCATCCTTCAATTATGGAATCCTTCAAAAAATGCTCCGTTAAACCTATAGAATTTGCAACAATGAAAGATGTGGACATAGAGAAACTAAAAGACATAACAGAATCAACTTTTTCACAAGTAATGGAATCACTAGGTATAGAGTGGTTCAGAGTAGAAGGTTTTTCCTCAATTGAAGATTTCTTCTAAAAAAGTTTGTACATTAAAAATAATATGTCGAACTATACGACAATAATACGTGCTATTAATAATAAAAAATAACTCTTGATAATACCGTAGGAGGAAATCATAATTTCCAGGATAAGAGTTAATGGCTTTATACAAGTGGGAAGCTCAGTTTATAGGGGAGACGAGTTGATAAATGCTTTACTCTCAGAAAGAAAAATAGATCTCTTGAATGACAAGATAAGAGTGGGTTTCCTTGAGGTTGAGCCAATTAACAATAAAGAAACATACACGGTCAGCTCAAAAAATAATTTTGCAGAATTCGAAGGAAACGATAAAAGAATAAATGAAGAACAGTTTCCATGGGAGGAAGAGCTTGGGAATATTTTTGTACAAGAAGATCAACCAAGAATAGAGCAAAATAGACAAGAAGGATTACATTTCGAAAACGCTTTTTTAAACGAAAGAATGATTGAGGGGAATTCAGAATGGGAGAGAGAAGAAAAAGGAAAAGTAATAACATGTGGGGGATGTTATTCAGAAGTAGATGCAATCTGGAAATTCTGTCCATGCTGTGGAAAAACGGTAAAAGAGGAAGAGATAAGTAAAGAAATAAAGCAATAATGAAAAAAATCAGTATTGTTAATATTATGCGCTGACAACGCTTTTGTAAACACTTATAAGAGTAAATAACTAAAAGTAGATTACAGAAAAAACGGAGAAGAAAAAACAATGGTATTGATAAAAGTCGTCTCTGCGATCGGAGGTGGCGATCCACTCGAAATAGAGATTGATCGTACTTCTACAGTCGCTCAACTTAAACATGAAGTTTCTCATCAACGAAGGATCCCATCAAGCCTGGTAATCATGGTATTCAGAGGCCGCCAGATGGATGACTCTGAAACGATTAAATCTACGGGCATGGAAGATGGTGATAAATGCTATCTTATTACTCGTACTGAAGGCGGATAATCCTTTTTTCCTTCTTTTATTTTAGTTCTTTTTTTTTATTTTTTTCCTTTATCCTTGTCCGTACGTTAATAATAATACCATTGGTGCAGCTAGACTTTCATCTATTACAAATATTTTATCCCCTTCAGTCATAATCTCCTGAAACTGTTTATCTTCACTCATAAACTTCGTTTTATGTATTATCCTCGTGTTTATTCCTGTTAACCCATACATCAATGACAGTCTTGTTATTAGTTCTTTTATCGTTTCTTCTGGAGCTACCACTACTTTTACTTGTTCCAGTTTATATTTTTCCCCACATATCGGACAATTAGGATTTTTTGCCAGTTCTATTTCCGTGAAAGCATTATTTAGCCCATCTATGAACAAATAGTTGTTTATTGATTTTCCTATCTCTATTGCTATTTTTATTACTTCTTGTGTTATTAATCCCCCTATTAATGATGACATTGAAGCTATTGATGGTAATGGTATCCCTAACTCTCTTTCTTCAATATCGATCTCTCTATCTGATTTTCTTTTTTCTCCTAATGGTGTGCATGCTTGACTTAGTTTATCTTGCCCTATCAATGGATTACACTCAAAACAAGGTGTTTCATTCGGGAATATTATCTGTACTTGCCCTAGAAAAGCATACATTCCTGATAGCACAAATGGAATTTTCAAATCATATGCTAATGAGTTTACCCACCTTCTTGCTCTGAAAGTGTCCAAACAAGCAGCTAATGTTGTTGCTTTTTCCAACACTGCTCTTGGTACTTCTTGCACTCGATCATCATAACATGATATTTCAATTGCTGGATTTAGTATTCGTAATTTTTCTGCTGCCACTATTGCCTTTGACCTTCCTACATCTTCACTCGTAAACAATAATTGCCTATTTAGGTTTGATAATTCGATAGTATCCATATCTACCAGTATTAGTTCCCCTACTCCACTTAATGCTAAATTCACTGCTACAAATGAACCAATAGCTCCTACCCCTACTATCAATACACTCGCTTCACTCAGTTTTTTCTGATCCCAGCCTGGAATTAACACTTGTCTTCCGTATCTTGTCTCGGTCTTTCCAAATGCTTCTTCTTCTATTCCAAAGTATATTTCTTCTATTTGCTCGGACTTCTTCTCGCCCATACTGCATATTTTTCTTTATTCATTATATATGTTGAGTTTTCTCTGATAGCTTTTGTTTTCTTTACTCTTTTGGAAGCCAGTTTTTCTCTCCTTTTTTCTCCTTATCCATTTGTTCTAGTATTTGCAACCCCCTTAATCCCACCTTTAGAGCATTTAATTCTGCGTTTGGTTTATCCTCTGCTGAAATAAAGGTATTTTCTGGTCTATTGGCATAAATTGTGCATACTGTTCCTGCTCTTACTCCTTTTACAGCTGCCAAAGTAAATAACGTCGATGATTCCATCTCAAAATTGTAGACATTTAATTCTCTTAGTCGAGCAGGTAATTCTGGGTATCTCAATGGAAAACCAGGTATTTTTCTTCCTTGTGCCCCATAGAAACCTGATGCAGTAGCAGTTAGCCCAATGTGCCATGGTAATTCTAGCTCCTTTGCTGCTTTTGCCAGTGCAATCACTGCTTCATAATTTGCTACTGCTGGATATCCTTCATCTACAAAGAAAAGTGAAGTGTTTTCTAATCTCACTGCTCCACTTGAAACCACCATATCTCCTAGTTTTGTGAAGTCTTGTAACCCTCCTGAACTTCCCACTCTTATTAATGTTGGATTTTCACAGATATTGAACAGTTCTATCATAGTTATTTCCATGTTGTCCGTCCCTATCCCTGTGCTTAATACTGTTACCGGTGTTTCACCATATTTTCCAGTATAGCTTACAAATTCTCTATTCTGATTAGTGTATTTTACTTCCGTGAGTAGTTCTTTCCCTGCCCTATGAGCCCTGTCTTGGTCACCCACCAATATGATGTAAGGAGCTATTTCTTTTGGCGAAAGACCAATGTGGTACTGCCTCCGTGACGAATCTTCAATAATTTCAGACATAAATAATAAGTTTCATTAAGATTATTAAAATAGTAGGTAATTCATTTCAATTATCTTTTTTAACCTTTAATTTTCCTAAATATCTTGATTATTGAAAAAAACCATCTCCCCACCCTCAGTTGGCACAATTTACTTCCTTTATCCAAACACTTATTATTTGTAATGACACTTTATAGATAAATATTCGATATAACAAATGAAACACTCTTATTGTTTCAACAAACGATTATTCGTTTAACAATTAAAGGGAAAAAGAGGTATCAAACTGACAATTTTATGGACAAGTTCAACATGTTCCTACTGCGGCTTTGGTTGCGGTTTAGAGGTAGGAGTTGAAGACGGAAAAATAACTAAAATTCGTGGTTTAAAAGGTCATCCTACAAATGATGGAGATATTTGTTTATTAGCACTCAACTATCCTCCTATTTTTGAAAATGAGGATCGTCTAAAATATCCATTGATAAGGAAAAATGGCGAGTTGGAGCCTATATCTTGGGATGAAGCGATTTCTCATGTTGCTTCTAAGCTCAAGAGTTTTATTAGCGAATTTGGACCCGATTCTATTGCTTTTTACGGAGGAGCCATTAATCTATCTGAAGAATATTATTTGATGAACAAGTTAATGAAGGCCGCAATCGGCACAAACAATTTGGAATGCTCCACTCGTTTGTGTATGGCATCAACTGCTGTCGGCTTTTTCTCAACAATCGGTGCTGATGCACCCCCTACTTGTTATGACGATATTGAAGAAGCTGATTTGTTTCTTATTTCGGGAGCTAATTATGCTTGTTCTGTTCCGGTCTTATTCCGACGGATTATTAGGGCTAAGAAACAGAATGGAGCGGTATTAATAGTGATTGACCCTCGAGTGACTGATACGGCAAAAATGGCAGATTACCATATGCAACTTAACCCAGGAACTGCTGATGCACTTAATAATGGCA
>DAOWED010000230.1 GCA_030638685.1 Candidatus Heimdallarchaeota archaeon
AAATTTTAATTAATGGTGCTCAGTTTATTACTAAGAAAGGTTACGGTAATAAAAGTGACCTTACTTTTTGCGAGGAAGAAGGACGAATTGAAGGTGCCAATCCTGACTTTGTCAGTGATAAAGCTAAAAAACGTGGAATTGGTCAAGTAGGTACCTTAGGATCTGGTAATCACTACTTGGAGATTCAAGTTGTAGATCGAATCTATAGTGAGGAAGGTGCAAAAGCTTTCGGTCTTGAAAAAGATCAAATAATAATTTCTATTCACTGCGGAAGTAGAGCATTAGGGCATCAAATAGGTACTGATTATCTTGAAGACCTTGAAGCTGCCTCTCGAAAGTACAATATTCCTATTCGTGAAAGAGAGCTTGTTAGTGCTCCAATTAATTCTCCTGAAGGTGAACGATATTTTGCTGCTGTGAAAGCAGGTATAAATGCGGCTTTTACTAATCGTCATGTAATAGGTCATTTAGCGCGTACAGTCTTTGCTGAAACCTTTGGTGTAGGTGAAGAAGAAATCCACACTCTTTATGATATCGGTCATAATAACGCTAAAATTGAAGAACACACTGTCAGTGGTGAAAAGCGAAAGCTTATGATTCTTCGAAAAGGAAGTACTCGAGCCTTTGGTCCCGGACGTAAAGAAGTTCCTGAACGATATCGCTCTGTTGGTCAACCAGTTCTTATCGGAGGTACTATGGCTACTAATTCTTGGATTCTTCATGGTACAGAGAAAGCTATGGAATTATCTTTTGGTTCAGCTAATCATGGAGCTGGTAGAATTATGTCCCGTCGAGGAGCTATTCGTCAGTTTCGTGGTCAAGAAGTAAGAGAGCGTATGCGTAAAAAAGGTATCATCCTTAAAGCTCATTCCATGAAAGGTATTGCTGAAGAAGCCCCTGGTGCCTACAAAGACGTTAACTCTATTGTTGACATCGTTCAAAAAACTGGTATTTCCAATAAAGTTGCTAATGTTCTTCCAGTTATAGTAATTAAAGGCTAATAATTGGTTTTTTTTCCTCTCCTTTTAATTTTTTTTACCATTTTCTTAATTTTTTTCCATTTACTGTTTTAAGGCGTTTTGCTTCATTTTCAAGATGTTTCTTGGGATTTTCACTATAATAATCTTATACAATCATTGTGCTTTAAAAAAAGCGATAAAATCACGACTTAGCCGTTTTTATATGATTAAGAGCTAATTCATCCTTCGTTCCTTAAACCAATTACTTAATAATATAAAAAATCTATATAGAATGTGCCTTCTGCAATTGATTCAACTATCATAAACTGTTCTGTACAAGACGAGTGTCCTCATGCACCACGTTGTCAAATTAAAAAAATTGAACTAGGAAAGCTTCTACAAATAAACACTAATATTTTTCTCTGTCAAAATGGAGACTTAATACTTTGTAATAAGATGATTTCTAAAAATACTAGAAGAGATAGCCGAGGACAAACGTACCTTGGTCCTGTTTGCGGAAGAGTTTCTTGCAGTAGAGCACCTGTTCTTCCTCTTTCCACTTCTCGTCATTTCTTACTTAAATTTTTCACATCATTGGGATCAGTTTTCAGAGGCATCACCATTGAAGAAGAAGTAATAGGAAAGCCATTTGATAAAAGTCAAGAGGAACTGATTCAAAACTTACAAAAGGCACTCAACCAATCAGAGAAGCAAGTTTCTAGCTATCAAAAGAAGGTTTCAAAGTATGAGTCACAGATCAAAAAAGCAAAAACTGCTGTATCAGCTAATGGGACAACTAAAACCAAAGAAACAATAGTTATGACAGTTGCTCCAACTTTAAAAGAGTTAGATGCTGAAATTTTAGGTATTTACCAAACAAGCAGTGATGACCCCAAAACTTGGGAACCACGCTACATAAAGATGGGTGAGCTCAGAGAAAAAGAGGGCAATCTTACTATCTGTTCTAAAGGACATCTCTTCATAGATGTGGAACAAAGCAACTCAAAAGAATGCCATTTAGAAGATTGTTCAGGTGAAACAATTAATTTTTCAACAAAAAGTCCTCTTTTAGCCAGATTAGTTACAGGAATTATCAAAGGAAGAAAAGAAGATTCTCCGGCTGAATCAACCCATTCAAAGGCCATTATTGGATTATTAAACGAAACAATTGAAACTCTTGATGTGTTCTGTGGATTCTTAGATGAATCAGATACAGTCAATCAAAAAATCTCCAGTGAACTACAAGAGTTGCAAAAAGAAGCTTCAGAGCTAAGACCTCTAGTAAAGAGAACAGCCAATCTTGAAAAACAGATGAAGGGACTTCAAAGCGAACAGGAAAGCCTTCAAACAACTATAGCTGATCAAGCAACTAATATTACTAATACATCTAAAAAGATGGATGAACTTAACTACAACAATCAAGAACTGGAAACAAAACTAATTCAAAAAGATGATTCAATTGTTCTCCTTAATGCTGAGCTTGAAGAGGCACAAAAACAAAAAAGCAAAGTTCAAGAGTTGCTAAAACAACTAGGAAGCATTTAGGATTAATTAATCGAGTTGTAAGTTAATTTTGTAATAAAATAGAATTATCATAGATAGAAGAGAGTTAACCACTCTATTTCAGTCTTGGAAGTTATAACCTTCAAGGTCCAAGATAGAGAGCTTTGAGTTTCAATAAGCATTTTTGAACATGTTTCATGATTAAATATTGGCTGATTCAATGAAAATTCAGGAAAACCAATTCGGCCATAAACAGCTCTTGCTTGGGTTAATGATTTTAGAAGAATATTATCTGCAAGATTGATCTTACTAAGGTCAGAAGTAAGGTTTGTTATTTCTTTGTTATTCAAAATTAAAATAGTTCTTGCTAAATTCTCTAATGTTTCTTGAGAATGGTACATTGAAGCTCTATAATCTTGAGTTTGCAAAGC
>DAOWED010000169.1 GCA_030638685.1 Candidatus Heimdallarchaeota archaeon
CTCGAGTAAAGATACGATCAACAATACCTATTTCTGCTGATTGAGCCGGTACAAAAGAACCCATTTGTGCCATTATTGTGATTAATGCCACTTGTCGTAGTAGAGTTGTCTTTCCTCCCATATTTGGCCCAGTAATGATTAGAATTCTTTCTTCTTCGTTTAATATAGTATCATTAGGGATAAACGGTTCCGGAACCATTATCCTTTCAATAACAGGGTGCCTTCCTTGTTTTATGTTAATTGTTAATGAATCAGTTATTTCCGGTCTACAGTAATTTCTTGTCTCAGCAATATGTGCAAAACAGGAAAGACAGTCCAATTGTCCTATTGCTTCTGCTGTTTCTTGAATTTCTTTTATTTTAGTACCTATCTTTCTAACTATTTGACTATAAATTTCTAGCTCCAAAGTTCTTATCTCGTCCTCTGCCCTTAGAAACTCTTGTTCTCTTTGCTGTAATTCTGTAGTTGTATATCTTTTAGCATTCTTCAGATGTTTTTTCAGCTCATAGTTTTCAGGCACTTTGCTATAGTGCGATTTAGTTACTTCAATATAGAACCCTATCGCTTTATTGTTCCTTACCTTAAGATTTGGGATATCATTCTTTTGGCATTCCTCTTCCTCATACTCTTCTAGCCATAAATTACTAGTACTAAGAATGTCGTGCCAATAATCAAGTTTTTCGTTAAATTCTTTTTTGATGACTTCTCCACTGCCCGGGATATTGGGTGTGGGATTTATCGCTTGGGAAATAAGTTCACAAATTTCAGGGAGTGAGTGTAATGTTGAGATGAGGTTTGTTATTAAAATATCATCCAGTTTTTCTAAGTGCTTTTTTAATTTTGGAACCTGCTTTAATGACAAATTCAAGGCAATCAGTTCCATGGGTCTTGATTTTTCCATGGCTATCCTTGAGATTAATCTCTGAAGATCTGTAATTTGATCTAGAGAGGTCCTCATTTCTTGATGGGGGATAACGTTTAACTTAAGGGTTTCAACGGCATTAAGACGTTGATCAATTCTTTCTTTTTCAGTTAAGGGGTGAAGAAGCCATTGTCTAATTAGTCTAGATCCCATGGGGGTTAATGAATGATCAAAAGCTTCCAAGAGCGTTCCCTCCGAAGTGTTTTCCCAGATGTTTCTGATAAGTTCAAGGGAGATGATGGAGGAAGAATCCAAGTACATCATTCCATCGCGTTTTAGGGGGCCAATCTTAGTAAAATTATCTAAAGATTGTTTGACTTGTGTTTCTGAAAGATAACGCATAAGTGCTCCTGCAGAACCTATTCCTTCCGGAAACTCAGAAATACCAAACCCGTCTAAAGAGGAGACATCAAAGGCTTTACGAAGAAATTGAGTGGCTAGTTCTTTAGTGAACCAGAAGTTTTCAACAGTAGTAATAAGAGGAGAAGGTTTAAAATCGTCAAATTCAATTTTTTTATATAAAGATACTCGATCTTCACTTTCTCGAGGAAAAATTATTTCGGAAGGAAGGTATTTTTTCAGTTCAGTAATTGTTTTATTAAGGGAAAGTTCATCTGTAAACTCAGTTAGTGAGAATTCTCCAGTTGAAAGGTCAGCAATTGCAAGACCGACGATCAATTCTTTTCTCCCTTTCTTAGTGAGATGTAGAGCAGCAATATAGTTGTTTAATTTGCTATCAAGAAGATCATCTTCAAAGAGAGTACCTTTAGTAACCACTCTCACAACCCCTCTTTCAACAAGCCCTTTTGCCTGAGAGGCGTCTTCAAGCTGATCTGCAATGGCTATTCGATAACCTTTCTTAACCAATTTACTAACGTACTGGTCTAATGATTTAACGGGTATACCGGCCAAAGGAGATCCTGAACGTGAGGTAAGAACAATATTAAGTTCTTTAGAAATCAACTCCGCATCCTCAAAGAAAGCTTCGTAGAAATCACCAAGCTGGAAAAGAACAATTTCATCTTGATACTTGTTTTTAATTGAAAAGTATTGCTCCATTAAGGGAGTTGTTCCTCCTTTACTCATTGTCGAAAACCTTGATACTGTTATTTTGAGAGTCAAATTATAAAGACTCTAATAGGGAAATGGATATTATGTCAAAAACCAGAAAAAACGACATTTGAAGCGCCAAAATGGCTTTCTGGTATTAACTTTCTGACTTTGAAAGGAGTATTTCCCATGGTTCCGAAATTCTTGTCTTTTTACGAGTGAGGAAAGAACTTCCACTTTCTGCATAGCTAGCGGCCAATAAATAGATGAGCATTAAAAAGGTAACAAACATAGGATCCATTGTCGAATAAAGGAAGAGTCCAAAGAAAAATCCCCAGATAAGCTCAAAGGCAAAGAAAGGATAATTAACTAAAAAAGCTTCAATTGGAAGAACTAAGTCAGTCATATCCGGAAGACCATAGAGGAATAAACTAAGCAGGACGTAAGACCAGATGATATCAACAGGGGGAACATACTGAACGATGTATTCTTTCATGATGGGGTGGACAATGAAAAGACCGATGATAATAACAACATTCAAGATGGGAGCATAACCAATCAAAAAAGCGTTTCTAACCCTTCCGGGGGAAGATCCATCATTAAGAGTAATACCAATAGATGAAATTTCGTCTCGATTCCACATGATGTTAAATCCATGACGAACATTGTAACCTAATAATCTAGCTGCAAAGATATGCCAATATGAATGCATTATTCCCCCGAAGAAGAAGAAAGTACGAAAGAACTGTTCAAGAGTGTAAGATATCTTTCTTAAGGAGCCAACAATTAACCAAGGAATAAGTGTCCAAGTAATTAAAAGAATGAAAATAACAGCAAAATTGCCAAAAAAGTCTTTAAACGTATTAAAAAGAAGATCGTAAATAATTTCAGAACTGGTTGGACTCATTTTCTCAAGCTTTTAATCTCAAATTCATTTTTAAAGAAAGAAAAAAAAGTAGCTAAATTTAGAAAAAATTAAATGGAGTGGCTAAACTCAAAGAATTTCAAGGGTGAGAGTAACTAGTTTAATAAGGGAATTAACTGCAGCCCTTGAGGCAATAAGATCCTTTGCTTGAATATCTAACACTAACTCTGACTCATTTTTACTGATTTGAGCAGTCGATCGGGCAGAAATAGCTTCTGAAAATTCAGGAAGAAGAGCAAGGTAAGCTTGTTCTGCAAGCTCAACACTATCAAGTTCAATGCTAAAAGAAAGAGAAATTGGAAACTCAGAAGAAGGCATTTTAGATACCTCTTATTCCTTATCAGCAGGAGGAAGAATAGCAAAAGATAAACATTTTTTACCTTTTCTCGTAACAAAGCGAAGGTGAATACCTGAAGAAGAATGATGAGCTCCAATCTCGACCCAAACGGGAGAAGTAAAGTCGTCATCATCAGGAGGATCTTGAATGGAAAAAACCTTTTTGATGAAGTCCAAAAAAGGCTGAGAAATAGAAGGAACTGGATTCATTGAGCTTCTTCTTAGGTAAAGAGTGTCAAATTGGGGAACTGATACCTTGCGCCCCTCATCACTATCTGATGGAAGAGCTACTTTTTCAAGTTTAAAGACACCATAGTCATTAGCTTCATCATCTTTTAAAAATCCTAGAAGATGAATTGCACTGGGGTTGCCTTTTCTAGATCGAACAATCCCAAGTATACAAGGGGCTTGTTCACCTATGTCCTGATAAAGCATTTTAACGCCTAAATGCCCTCTGTTAAACTTAAATGAGGTAGGAAGAAGTTGGCCAAGAACTTTAAGGAATGTTCTTGTTCTTTTTGAGGGTTTACGAGTTGAAGTTAAGTAAATATCATATGCATCCAATTTTAAATCCTCCAAAAATAAGTTAACTTAATTAATAATTCCAAACGGGTTGTTGGAACAAGTATTAGGTAAAGGAGAGGAGAAAAGAAACAGGAAAAAATTACTGTTTATCTTTTTCATCTCTAATTCGTTGTAAAGTACTAAGTAAATTACGGCCGGGGTCAGATATAGGGTTCCAACTTCCACCAGTGAAAGAATAACCACACTTACGACATTCCCAGATACCAACACTTTGACGTCTAACACGATAGAATCGACAACGAGGACAACGATGATCTTGTTTCATGGGAGTAAGTAATTCTCGAACACGCTTACGGATAGTTGAACCATATCTGGTTCCATATTTTCCCGTAATTCCTACCTTTTTTGTTTTTCTTGTCATTTTAATTCTCGCTCTTTTAGTCTCTAAATTATACTTATGAAAGTCTTCTTTAACTTCTTTGATTTATGACAAGTTATATTAATATTGTAAAAAAAAAATTTGAAGGAATATTTTTTTTTCTTCCTTCAAGGTTTGAAGTAATTGTTACTACTTCTATCTAATTATTCAAGTGCTTTCATCAGCTCTTCTCTGTAGTGTGCCGCAACTATAATTGAGTCATCAATTATTTGTTCAAGCTCACCACTTTTGAGCACTCCGAATTCACCTTTTTGAGCCGAAACCAGTTGATTTTCTTCAGTTATACCTAAAGTAACTCGGTAATCTTGAAGTTCTCTTTCATCTCTGCTAGGATCAATTATTATCTTTCCTTCAATACTTGCAGAAGTGACAGAAAGGGTATAATGGTTTACGGGAACTTTTGTAGTTTCACCGTCAACAAATTGGACCTTTCCATTTTCATCAACTTCAACTTCACCGTTAGAGTCCTTTTTGATTGTTGGGAGTTCCAATGTTGCTAGAGCAGCCATTGCTGCTAACCCCGAAGCATCAAATAATCCTCCGTCATCATTTAAGACATATAAATCAAGGAATATGATCCATACTTTTTCACCAGGTATAATAAATAAATCGTCAAATTTAACTGCTGCAGATTCACGAATTGCTCTATCTGTTACTCTAGCTAACTCTATGGTCTGAGGGTTAGGGGGACCCATTTGGAAGAAGGGGGATGCAATGGGTGAAAGTTCTGCTCCTACAGTTAAAACTCCACTATTGGGGGAGTCACTGTATGGTTCACCTACCATATATTTTACTCCAGCAAGTACCTTTGTATGTCCTAACTCGACTAATGCGCTTCCTTCTGCTTTTTGAATATAACCGGTTGTTATTTTAACTGGTCTAACTTCATTTAAGCTTCGTCCGTCAGCTCTCTTTCCATGTTCCATGAGTGAAACAATGTGTTCTCGTTCAATTTTATTGATTATTCTTTTGTGTGATCCCATTTTTATTCCTCCTCAAAAAAAGTAGTTGGCTCCAGTAAATCATCAACGACTTTTTCATCATCTTCTTCGTCGTCATCACCGTAGTCTATAAAGTCTTCTTCTTCTTCTTCTTCCTCTTCTTCCATGAAGTCTGTAATATCTGCTTGATCTTCTTCGATATTTTCTTTAAGCTCAATTGCTTCTTCTACAATTTCTTCAGCTACTTCTTCACGGATATCTGAATATTTTTTCTTTAGAGCTTCTCTTTGGATGAGATAGACTTGTCTACATCCTTCTTTTGCTAGCTCAACAGATTCCAGTAATTGTTCCTTTGTAAAATTACCATCCATTTGCAGTAGAGATACTTCATCAACTGAAGGAGCATAACCTAATGGTACATCTCCGGTTCCTTCCTTATCCTCATAATCTGCAAGATCTACTACTACTTGATCTTCAATTATTCCTGCTGCACAACCGGCAATTAAGTCCCTCATTGGGATTCCTGCATCAGCAACAGCAACTGAAGCCGCTGAAAGGGCTGCACATCTTGTTCCACCATCTGCTTGTAATACTTGCACAAATACATCAATTGCGCTTCTTGGATAAAGATGAGTCAGAACTACTGATTCTAAAGATTCAGTCATAACTTTACTGATTTCTCTTTCTCTTCGTGAAGGTGCAGGTCTTTTCCTGTCACCTACTGAAAAAGTTGCCATTCTATAAGTACATCTGATTACTGCTTTATTTGGATTAACTAAATGTTTAGGGTGTAATTCTCTTGGGCCGTGAACGACTGCCAAAATAATGTTATTACCCATTTTTATTAGAGCTGAACCATCAGCTCTTGAAGACACTCCTGCCTCTATTGAGGTTTCTCGAATGTCTGTTTTGCTTCGTCCATCAAGTCTAGTACCATCAGGATTGATAAGTTTTCTTTCACTTTCTGTCATTGTAAATTCCTTCTAATTGTCGTTGTTATCATCTGAAGACCCATTCTTTAACAGTTCACTTACTCTTTCAGTTAATCCTGTTGTATGTGCCTCTCTATCAATTTTTTCAATAGCCCTAATGGCTAAGATTTCTTCTTCTCTTGTATTGCCTGAAATCCATACTCGACCATTTTGACCAACTAAAATTCGTGTCTTGGTCATTCTTTTTACCATGGCAATCATTGATCCTCTTCTTCCAATTATTCTTGAAATATGAACTGGAGAAACTTCAATCACTCTACCGTCATGAAGTTTACCAAGACCTCGTTCTCGAGTCAGTAAAGAGGGATCTTTTGTTCTGTTGAAGGAGATTATTTTTGCTCTAATAGCGTCTCCCACCTCATAGATTCTTCGAGTATCATCTCTGATTGGATCAAATCTTCTACTTGTGGCATTTGAGACTGCAAGGATTGCTTCATAAGCCCCTCCTATGTCAACTTTCCAGGAGGTTAATCCTGCGTCTGTTATTTTACCTATAACAAGGTCTCCTACTTTGGGAGCGTATGCTCCTTGAAGTGGTTGTATTCTTAGGGATTCGCCTGAGACTATAAGTAATCCAGTTAATGTAGAGTAAAATTTCTCTTCAGACTGAAATACTCCTTGATTAGCCTTATATTCGCCCTCGGCTACTTGTTCACCTGGAACAACAATTCCATTGTTTTTGACTAATAACGTCATAATATCACTTTAAATTTAATTATTCACTTAATTTCAGAATCGTTTTTTATTGCTAAGCACTTCTTTCAAGGATTTTAATCTGTGCTTTTCCTTGTGATTCTGTATTTATTACTTCGATTAATTCTGCTTGGGCTCCAGCTGGGATGCTCATAATAACCACCCATGTTCCATCGCTCAACCATTCCTCCGAAATTTTTGTACCAACTGCAGTGACCTTTCCGTATAGGGGGCCAACTAAAGTTGCAGGAACTCGAAACTCAATTTTAACTACTTCCATCCTTATGGGGATAATTGGCTGAAGAAGGGCAATCATATCAATTGCTTGTTCGTCTGCTGGTATGTCCCATTTAACAATTATTCCTGCTTCATTGATTGCATTTTTAATTCTTTCAGGTGGATGGGGGAGGTTAGTTCGAGGGTTGATACAGTGAAGATGTAAGAAATCAACTATTTCACTCATTTTCTCTTTCAAGAATGAGTTTCTTTGAGCAGCTGTAATGTTTAAGTGCCCGTTTTTCACGATGTATTCTATTATTTGGTGTTCATCTTCTAATTCAAACAACACTAGTTCATCTTCTGATGCTTTCTGGCCACGTCTTGCATTTGTAAAGATAGTCATTCCTTCGACAATATCTACCAAAGGTATATCCTCATCTAATTCACAATATTTCCAAACAAGCTCAGCATTGGCTATAAGTTCGAATTTGTGTCCCTTCACTTCTATTCTGACTAAGGTGTTGTCACCCAAATCTACACGCTTATCGCGCGTTCCACTTGATCTACCGAATGACATATTTCATCACTAATCGATTGTAAACTAACAACTAAAAAAATGATCGACTTTATTCATTTCGTCGATAATATTGATGATCCTTTCATCATGTCTTTCTCACAATTTTTGGTGAGTTCTAAGACTAATTCTTTTCTCTAGCTATTGTCTAATATATTTCATCTTGCTTTCATTTATAAGAATTTTTACTACGACTAATTTTAAAAAAAATATGAACAAAGTTCAACAAGGCTGATTTTAAAAACTATGGCGGGAAGTTTCAGTTCCTGCCAGAAATTCTCCCACCAAAAATGATCAAATATTGATAAGTAACTATTTACTTAATCTTCTCTTTCAGGAGCTGTGTTGGCAATATAAAAGATGAACAGTGCGTTAATTACTAAAGTTACAAGAAATACTGTGTATTTCATTGCGCTTGTGAAATTTGTACCTCCTTCTTGTACATGCTCGTCTGAAATTCCTCCAGTCCCTATATTTGAATTAACTAATAATCCTGCTACTACTAAGTTTATCAGTAATGGTATGAAAATTTCTTTCCAACCTGGGATTCCGTGATTTCTCTCTTTTATTGTAGCCCATGTTATTACACTGAAGAAAAACCCGATAGATAATGTGGCAATCATTATTACTGTCAATCCAAGATTAAATCCATCAGTACCGTAAAGATCTGAAAGAAAATTGGATGCAAAAGCTGTAGATTCAATAGTGTTTTCTGAACTAATTGCAAAGAAAAATGCTAGGGAATACATTAACAAGGTAATAATTAGGCTTAGAATGAGCGTTCGATTAATTCGATTCCATGAATCAGTACTGTCAGACATTGTGTATGTTCCTCTTTTTGTAACTAAGTGTTCCTCGGTTCACTGTCTTTAAATCTTTTTTTTATATCGAGTCATTTAACACTTTACAGTTTTTTTTATCTCCTCCCTTTCTTTTCTCTCTTTTTTCCTCTTTATCAGAAATAAATGTCTGGCGCTAATATTTTTTTTATCCTTCTCTTTCCCAAACAAACTTAAACAAAAAAAAATACAAAGCAATTGAGAAAAATGTCAAGAGATCAAGTAAAAAGACCAGATGCTTATTTGTGCACAACATGTAAATCACGTTTTAATGAAGGAAAGAAGGTTTTCTCTGAAGAAAGGGGCATCCATAACATGATAGTTGTTTGTCCAGATTGTGGATCAACTGAGATAATCATTACTTGGTGGAAAAAAGAACAAGAGCAAAAATCATAAGCTTTGATTATGATAGTAAAAAGTTCCATTAAACCATTTTAAAGAATTGAGGTCTAAAAAAAAGACTGAAAAAGTTTGAATTTGTGAAAAAAATTCATTTATCAGTCATCTAGTAAGGGGATGATCTTCTGAATAACTCCCTTGATGTTATGAATGATTAAACCCCTTGTTTCTTCAGTAGAAGTAATTACAGTCATATGATACTCATTAGTAACAGGCTGTACAAAGATGGAATGTTGTTTTTCATCTATAACGACCGATTTAAGATCTGCGGGGGTAAAATCAGGTAAGAATTCTTCCCAAACACCTTTAGCGAGAGAAAGCATTTTTTCACTGATGGCTTGAACCACTTCAGTATCAAAAGTGGTGGATGCCTCAGCTATTACTAAAGCGTAGGGGGTATAAATAATAGAAGAACCGAGAATTCCATTTGTTTGTTCTTCAAATGAAGCTAATATTTTTTCAATCTCTTTTGCTTGAACCATACTAAATCACCTAGATATTGAAAAAAACAGTTTCTATGTTTATAAATTATGGCATGTAACTAGTAAAAAATGAATCAACTAGTTTTAAGACTAGATAATCAGACTGTTATTTCTGATTCTCAAGATCAAAAAATTTAGGAGTAATCAGTGGTGCAAAAGCGCAAATAATGCTAGATCTGAAAAGATCCGTTCTTGAGATTAGACCTGAAGTAAAAACTCCAATAGCACCTCTTTCTTGTTTGACATTGTCCTCACCAACTAGTAAATCAATCACTTCTCCAAGCTCAAGTTTCATGTGAATAATTTTTTCACTTACTTCATGAGGAACAGGCATTCTTAGACTACTTGCTTGTGAAATGAATGAATCGAAGAATACGGTTGTCCAGCTAGTTAGATACCACGTCTGTCCTAGTTTTGAAAGACCTCCTTCTAAGCCAACAGTAAGTTTCTCACCAGTAAGATGATGAGCATTGATTGCTCTTTGAGAGGACCCTTTTCGTATTTCATCGTCAGTCATAGGCATAGCTGAAATTCCCGATTCGACATTAACGCCTTTAACTAGCAAAGAAAGAGAAGGATAAATTAACCTAAGAGCGTCTTTTACTGAATTAAGTTTAACCGGATTTAGAGATCCAACTACAACTTGATTGATATCCTTGGATGAAATAATCTGGTCACTTTCTAGTTTATTCATCACAATAACCATTTTTTATGGGCGGATATAGTTGTGTTTGTTACGATTACTCCACCAGATTCCAATCTTTGAAGAAACTGAGAGATGGTCTTTTTTAATGAGAATAATCGTATGATCTGAAAGAGTAATGTATTCAAGGGTTGCTAAATCTATTGTAAATTCTCCATCTTCGGTAAAATAAATAATTGCATTTTCTTGAACTTCTTTGACTTCACCTAACATTCCTATATCGAATGATTCTCGAGTATAGAATGTAACTACTTTTCCAACTAACCATTCAAAAAGTGGCATTTCTTCTTCAAGTCGTTTATTATTAACAGATAAACCAAATGGAGAGAAACCAACAAACCATTCTTTGGCACTAAGATCTCTAGTGGTACTATCACCATTTCTTTCAATAGTGAAGGTTGAGTCTTGGTAAGAAGTACCTAGTTTTACTTTGGAAAGAGTATTCACAGTATTGATACCGTCCTCATACACGATGATTTTTTCACCTTCAAGCTTAGAGAAGAATAATAAATTACGACCAATGTAATCTGATTTTACTTCTTTTCCATTCCCGTTCTCAAAAGTAAAAATTAGCTCTTCATTTTCAATCTCAAATTTCTTTAGAGTAAGAAATTGACCATTTTTCATAACATAAGAAGAATCTATGCTAGCCTGAGAAATTTTATAGTCAGTTGATTTGATGACATTCTTTTCTTCACCAGAAGTAATTTCAAGTTCAATAGGTGCAGTAATTGACGAAGAAGTTAGAATATTTGATATTTGACCAAAGACTAAATCACTGGTTACTTTATCATAAGCAACAATATGACTTCCATTTAATTTATCATAATAGCTTTTTAATCCTGTAAGCTCAGAATATCTTGATGAACCTTCATTACCATATTCCTTGTAATAGAAACCATCAATTGCGTCTCTAACCTCACTTCGCATAGCTCGAAGTTTTTTCAAAATTTTTCCTCTTACTCCTGGAATAAGAAGTAGATAGGGTATAAACGCTCCTTTCCAAGGTGAAACCTTATCAGAAACCATGGCACTTATACGAAATTGAGTCTTGGGATGTGATACGAAAATATTACCAAACATAGAGAGCTTGGTTGGATTAACAAAACTATCATAGAGATCAACCCCTGCTTCACTCTTGAAACGATGACTTTCAGCTTTAGTATACTGTTTATTAGTCAATAAATTAACACTTATTCCAAAATCAGAAGCTACTCCTTGGTAGAAGCCTTCAAGACGATAAAGTGCTTCTGCAAGGTGTAAGTTGTAACCTGCTTTTTTCGTTTTCCGATCAGCATCACCTTCAAGCATTCTTACAAAAATAAGAAGGAAAATAAGTAAAACATAATTAAAAAGGTAGTATGAAAGGAAGGATATCTTGCTAGAAGCATCTTCAAAGGCAGCATAATCTAAAGTTGTTGCTGGGAAATCTAATATCTTTTTAACTCCCATTTCAAAGAACGAAAGCAGTAGAATGAGGGGGATGTGATGACGAGAAGCATGGGCAAGTTCATGTCCAATAACTCCTTTTATTTCTCTTTCACTAAATTCTTCCAAATCATCTGCTATAATAGCAATTCTTAGATCAAAGAATGGACCGTAAGCCATGGCATTAAGAATTGGAGCTTTGACCATGCCAACTTTTACTTTGTTTTTAATACCCATTCTTGTTTTAACTTCTTCAACTATTGCCAGTAGTTTGGGATCATCAACTGCTTTGATAGCAAAGAGAACATTCAACATCCATCCTGAGATAAAATAAAGAAAAATACTAATGAGAATAAGAATTTCATAAGTGCCAATATTAGCAAATAAAATGTTCTCATTAATGTCCCACGGGAGATAGGAATAATCAGAAATGTTAAACCTTAAAATGACAATGTAAGCTATACCAAAAATTGTAAGATAAAGCACTTGGGGGGACATAATTCGGCTTACCAAAATAAATCTTTTACCAAAAAAATAGAAAGCGATACCTAGAAAAACATAAATTGAGAAATTAAAAGTAATCCCAAAAATACGATCTATTCCAGTAACCATAGAGGCAACCCACCCAGCCCAAGTAACAAAATAAGTAGCAGCTGTTGCTATCATTAATTCGAACCAAATTGGAGTGTTTCTTAAATCGTAAGTTTGGATAAGTACCAGTAAAAGGAAGGATGTTAGTATACCTAAGAGAAAATCTTCAAACACAATTAAAATGACCCCTCCTAATAAACCTGTAAGGGATAAGATAAGATTGTCTCGAGATGAACGATGTTTAAGATAGATACGAGCTTCTGATAAACTAATCCAGCCCGTTAAAAAAGCAAGGAAAAAACCAACTGTCATTTCAGGGTGGTTAGAAGCAAAATCAATAATCTGGTCGTAAGATACATTATCAAGAAAGGACATGATGTTCAATCGAATACCTATCTAAGCATTTTTTATCTTTTTGGCTAGTGAGCAATGCAAAAATAGTAACTAAAAAGACGGAGCGTATCTCTATTAAGGAGATCCAATATTCAACTCATAGTTAATTTAAAATAAATATCAGCTTGAAAGATAAAAGTTATTGATCGAAAAAAAGATTTTATTCAGAGAAGTTAGTAAAGAACAACTAAACAAAGAAAAAGGGATTAAAATCAGTAATTTTGGATGCTAAAACAGCTATAATTAAGAAGGAAGTATAGAGAACTGCAACTAATGGACCAATCTCGAATCCTCCCATTGTTTCATCGTAATATCTCATTAAACCTGCACCTGTTGCTGGCATTGGTCCAGAATCTCGGGCTTGTGATGATCTCTTCCTTATTGAACTCATTTTATCTTCATTCTGTTCCTTTGTTTACCTTTTATAAAACTCTCGTTTTTGTTCTTTTTCTTTTTCGTTGCTCTTTAGTTAACTTAAAAAAGAGGTAATTAATCGTGATATCGGACTTAGTATTACTTTACATAAATCTTGGTGGCTTATATGAGTATATCGCAGAGACTAACTGACGTATTTAAATTCGATTCTGAGGGTGTTCCAACAATCAAAATTGTTTTTTGGGGCTGCTCTCTTGCCGGTAAAACCTCTGCTTTAACTGTTTATAATATTCTTCGACGTATTGAAGATCCTGAACATATTTATTCTGAACTTAAGAAAATAAACGACCCTTCCGGGCGTACAATTTATTATGATCAATCTATCTTTGATCTTCCTCGAGGACAGGGAACAGCTTTGCCTGCATTACGTTACGCTGTGTGGACCGTTGCCGGTCAAAAACGTCACTATGACACCCGTCGTATAGTTATTCGAGGTGCTGATGGATTAGTTATTATGTTTGATCCTAGTAATGAACAATGGGCTGATAATGTAGACGCCTTAAAAGAACTTGTAACTCTAGTTGAGGATGACCTTAAGTCCGGTGATCTCCCTTTTCTTGTCGTTTTAAATAAAATTGATCTACCCAAGTCTGAACGAGTTCCTACTGAGGATTTTATGAATCTACTTGTTGAAGTCGGGCTTGCAACGGATGTTGGGGATGCATACATGCGTACCCTAGAAATGTCTTGCTTAGATGCTCGAAACGATCTTGTTTCGCTGCCTAGTCTACCAAATTGGCGAGAGATGATTGATGAGAATGGTCGTTTAAAAAGAGGTTTCCGTCCGGATAGTGTTCGGAGGGTAGCTGCTCCTATAGAGCAAATTACTAGAATGATTATTCAAAATAAAATTGGTAGACTTAAGAAATAATTTATATACAAACTTTAAAGTGATGTTTTAATGCCTTTTACGTGGAAATCACTTATTTTCGATTTTGATAATACTTTAGTTGCTTCTTCTATAGATTTTAGAGGTCTTAAACAAGAAATTATTGCACTATTGCATCAAAACGATTTAGCACACGATATTAGCCTTTCCAGTAACCCGCCCCTATCTAAATTATCCCAAATTCCTCTTGATTTAGGTTTAACTGAGATTAATAGTCAAATATGGAAACTTATTGAAATATACGAAATTGAAGGGATGAAAGAAGCTATTTTGGAAGAAAATGTTACAGAAGTACTTCTAAGATTGGCTCAGAACTATGAGTTATCTATTCTAACTAATAATACTGCTAAACTTACTCTGAACACCCTAAAAGCTTTTAATTTAATGGATCCTTTTGCACTAATTGTTTCAAGAGATGATAACCTTCCGCTTAAACCTTCTCCTGAAGGGCTTCACTTTCTGATAAACAAAATGAATTACAATCCCTCACAAACACTTTTCATAGGTGATAGCCCGATAGATGCAATTGCTGCGGAACAAGCAAATATAGCTTTCCTTGCGTACAAACCTAAACTGGAATATTTTGTAGAACGTGGTGTTGAGCTATCAAACGTTATCAACAATTTCAATGAACTTGAGAATTGGCTTCTAAATGCCAAAATATGATGTCTTTTTGATTAATTTATTTTTTCGTTTTTGCTAATATTAAGTTTTTAGTCGTTTTAAGTTTTTTATCGCGATTATAGTTTTTTAGTAGTTATGAAACCATTGATTTATATTTGTGAAAAACAATAATATCTCGTAAGTGAGTCGATACTCATGCTAACAGAACATGAAAATTCCCAAAAAATAGATTCAGTACTACTTGATATGCAGCGGATAGCTTCAATAGGTGAAATATTAACAATTCAGATATCGTTTGATATGTTGAGTGATAGCGAAAGAACAGAATTGGGTAATCATTTCATGAATTCCTTAGGTGAGGGTAGATTAGATAATGATTTGATTTTCATTCAAGAATTTTCAAGCAAATCATACGACGAAGTAGAAGAAATTTTGACGCTTATATCCACGGTTTTATCGGATGGAATCAGAAGAATTGACGAAATAACAGCTCTAATTGAGCTAAATTTCAGAGAACAAACAATAATGACTGTAGTAGGGTTAGATGCTGAAAAACACACATTGGAAATTCTTTCAAGTGCAGATAATGCCGTTCATTTTGAGATTGTAAAACTTATACAAACAAAATGGCTCTTTTCGAAATCTTTTATACAAGCAGAAGACGATGTAAAAACTGGTTCTATTCCAGATGTAAAATGAGAAACTATAGATAAAAAAATCACTTTTTCTGATAGTTTGGTATTATTATAGCTGTAATGCTTTTCTATAAGTTGCTTCAAACGGTTTATGGTTTAGAAGAATTTCGATAAGTTCGAATCTATCAGCAATTATTTGTTGAACTTTTTCGGTTGCACCTTGTCCACCTAATGATGCCATTCCAACAATCAAATAGAGAGCAACATGAAAATCAATAGTTAATCCTTGTGGATATAAACCAAGTAATGAAAATTTAGAGTTTTCGAGACTAAGCTGAAGGTCATAACCAATTGCCAGTGCTGCAAAATCAGCGCAAGTCTGAGAATATTTTTTCTTTTCATCGTATTCAGAGATTAGTTGTTCAGCAAAAAAAGTCCCCATACATTCAAACCGATCTCTCCACTCAAACGATAATCCTTCAGTATTGATGATTTCAGCTGAAAAATTCATTTTTGGGCTGGACATCTCATTTCTAATCTTTAAGAGTGTTTGATCTTCGATATGAATTATTAAACTCGTTGGTAAAAAGTCTCCTAGAACTTCAACAGAAGAGATTGAGCTTCTGACAGATATAAGAGCAGGTAACATTTTATCAATAATTCTTTCTTGCTGTTCTGCAGAGATGGGGATTTGTGTCAACGAGAATAGAAGCAAGTCCCGGTAATAGCTTATTTCCATCTGGCTATTGAATTGGCCTATTTTGTGAATCTTTGCAAGTAGTCTACCTGCAATAAAGGCTTTGATATCTCTTTCTACTTCTAGTTCCTTATAGGAAAGCCCTTTTGCTCCCTCATAAATTACACAGTTTAAACGTTCTGAGTGATAAATCACACTAGGAGTAGTTATTAGATCTGTTGTAAGAAGTTTTCTACTTAAAGTGCTATAATTGCTTAGTTCTTGTTGGAACTTTTCAGGATTCCCACAAAATTTGATTAAAACTCTAATATCAAATTTCCCCAAGTCTGTGTGTAGTTGATACTCTACATCATAAATTTTTGAGCGACTAATTTGCAGTAACTTTTCTTCAATGTCAAGAATAGTAGTAAATTGAGGTTCATTTCCACGGTTAACTCGTGAGATCATTTCCTTGAAGTATGGTTCTAACTTCTCAGCTACGGTAGTGAGTACCTCATGAATCCTCATTTTTTTTCTTATCTGTTGAGCCTCTTCAGACATTATTATCACTGGACCTATACCTTATTTGGTTCTTATTTGAAAAGTTTTATTGCGTTTTATGAATTTATCTAGTAGAAACATAACCTCAAAAATCGTTCTATACTAGGTTGGAGTATCTCTTATTGTAAAGATCATATCTCCATTCATCCAATTCCAAAACAAAAGAATTGAGTTTATCAAAAGGTACTAGAGCCATATTATCATAGACGGCAAAGTCTTCCGGGAGCCACGAAATAAGAATAGGAAACGCAATGAAATATTTCCATTCTGTAAAAGGAAAATTTTCATGGATCTCTGGTAACATAGCTGTAAAATCCTCCAATCTCATTTTTTGCTCTTCTAGCGCTTTTCGTAGACTACTAGATTTTCCAGATCGCCTTTTATATCTTTTACAGTCGATAAGGAGAACGTAAGGCTTTTTCCAGCCTAAAACATCTAATTCAAGCCATTTTTTTTCAATACTAGTAAAACGAAGTCTGTGTCGAGTTTCAAATCCTGCTTCTTTAAGAGCCAAAGTTGTCAAAATCTCGAACTCTTGCCATTTCAAATGTTCTATTAAATCAACAGGTGGTGTACCATTCATTACTGCATAAAGAGCCAGTTTACATCGATCCAAAGTAACTATTTCAATAGGTTTATTCTCAGATAATTGATCCAACTTAAGCTCTTTCCACGAAACAATTTCTTTGATAGTTTGGATTTCAGAGGTAGAGTTGGGCAGAAAAAAACCGTCTTCTTTGCTTTCTGCAATAATAGCTATTGCTCGTTTTGGATTGATATTAGTCGTCATTTTCTCACACTTAACATCTCAAAAATTAATTATTGATCAAATTGCTTTTTTCGTAATAAACCTATTAACTTGCTCAGTTAAGGTTTCAAAAACGATTTCTTTCTTTAACACCTTTATTACCTCTTTTAGAATTGAATCATATCTCATAGGTTCAAAATTAGCATGAATTACCCAGCAACTATAATTGTTATTCAAGACTTGTTCTTTTATTTCACTAATATAGTGTTCAATAATTGCTTTTTTGGAGTATCCTTTTGCTAGAAGACTATCCATGAAGTTACAAGTGATTGGCACTTGAAGCAACTTGTTTTGCTTGCTTTCACTTCTTGATTGTGCAAAAAACGGCTTCTTTCCAATCACATCGCTTGAGTAGCTAAACTGTAATTTTTCCAACTCACTCCAATAATACGGGTTAACTTGCATTGCAGGAGCAGCACAAGCATTAGGTTTTTTTCCAAGAATCTCTTGATATTCTTTAACCATATCGTCTAACAAACCAAGAGTTTCATTTTTAGATAACCCGGTAAATTTATGAGACCAATAGGTGTGATCGAAGCCATGAGGGATAATTTCATGTTTTTTACTGGCGCTTTTGATAATGTTGATGATTTCATTCTCTGAGGAAGCGTATTTAACAGGAGTGAGAATACCTCTAAATAAATCACGCCAGTGAGTTCTTTTCCAGGGAAGAATAGATTTACTTGATCTGGGTGCTTTTGGATTAAGAATACGAAGTAGATTTCCTCTTCCGGTTTTGTATGGACCCAAACTAAGAGCAATAGTGCTAACTATCTCAAGTTGGGCAGCTAGATCAAGCCACTTAGTAAGCCCTTGAGTTAATCCAACCCAAGTATCAATATCAAGGCGAATGGTGCAACTCATAATTATCGTCTCTTGGATATGGCTTCTCTGTAGAAAGAAGTTAATTCTCTAGCCTTTGCATCCCATGTAAAATTCTTTAGTATTTCTAGCCGAGCTTGTTTATTTTGCTCCTTGAAACTATCAATATCTGAAAAGAATTCAAGCAAACCTTCTTTGAGGCTATTTGATGATTGTGCTTGAACGAGTTTTGCAAAACGACCTTTATGGGTAATTTCCCTAATTCCTGGAATATCTGTTGCTATAATTGCTTTCTCCATTGCCATGCCTTCCAAAACGCTGATTGATGAAGCTTCTACAAGACTTGGAACAATTAAAACATCTGCTGCTTGTAAATAGGGCGCAATTTGTAAGTTAGGGATGACTCCTAAAAATGAGCAATTATTTTCAATTCCAAGTTTTTTTGCTAGCTGCTCAAGGCTTCTTTTTTCAGGACCATCTCCAATAATAACTAATTCTGCTTCCATTTCTTGGCTGATTTTAGCAAAAGCTTTTATCAAGTATTTTACACCATTCTTCTTTACCAGTCTACGAGTCGTCATAATAACAGGATTATCTGTGTTCAAGCTCAAAGTTGCTGGTTTAATTGAAGGATTGAATTGATCTGGATTAACACCGTTTAAGATAGTTCGAACATTAGCTCGTTTCTTCTCAGAGATCCAATTTTTTGTTCTTTGTGCAAAATCATAATCTGTATGGGTTTGTCCGGTACAATTATTTGCTAAGAATGTAGCCAATGTACGTTCAGCTCTTCTCATTAGTCGAGCTCTTAAAGGATGAGCTCCTATATCTTCCCATAAATTATAGTATGAACCATGAATGGTATTGAAAGAATAGCCTTTATGGTTTTTAGCCAAATTATGAGCTGCTAATCCTGAAGAATAAACATGTCCATGAAAAACAGAATCAGATAGAACTTCTTTCGGTAACTTGAAGTTAACCTTTTTAGAAGCTAACAGAAAAAATAATTGTCTTTTATAGGTTAATTGTTGTGACCTGTAACTGGTTGAAAGATAATTTTTGAGTTTAATTCGATAAATATTAACTCCATGAATGGTTATCTTCTCTTGATTCTCAGGGATTGCTCCTGTTAAAATGGAAACATTATGCCCCATTTTTTTAAGAGCTTTACTCATTTGCCAAACATGATTCTCTACTCCACCCATTAGTAAACCTGAATCTGTAGGTCCTAGTTCAAAAATTTGAACAATATTAAGAGGATAATTATCATCTTCAAGCGTCATTAACTAACCTTCAAAGCTCTTCAGTGCTTGACGCTGTAATGAGGCCAGTTATTCTTTTTTTCCATATAACTCACTGAAATCACCAATGAGTAAATGATTATCTGGACTATCTTTTATTAGGCATTGAGCACCGATAACTGAATTAGTTATTTTAGAGTTAATAATCTTTGTCAAATCCAGAACAACTGAGTGAGAAATATGAGAATCTATTACAGTAACGCCTTTCTCTAGCATAACAAAGGGTCCAATGGTTGAATTTTCAATAGTACAATTTGGTGAAATATAAACTGGAGGAATAATTTTAGTATCTTTGAAATCATCTTGGACAATTTCCCCATTTGAATTTTTACTCAAAAAAGTGGTATTGACAGTTAAGAGATCTTTTGGGAAACCCATGTCCTGTCTCCAACCATCTAAGGTGATTGCTTTGACCTTGCCTTTCTGTTCAATGATATGTTGAATGGCTGAAGTAATATCATACTCTCCAGTCTTTGATGAAGCAACTTTATCTATTGCATTAAAAATTGCAGGAGTAAAAACATAAAATCCAGTGATAACTTGATTGCTGGGGGGATTAGCTGGTTTTTCAATCACTTGGCTAACAATACCATTATCATCTGAAACAACAACCCCAAAACGAGATGGGTTATCATGAAGTTCAGTAAGTAGAGTTACATCAGAAGCTTCTGAAAAATGAGAATCAATTAACGGTTTGAAATCAGCTTCATATAAGTTATCGGCAAGATAGACAATGAAATCTGAAGAAATGTGGTCTTCAACAAGCTTAATGGCAGCAGCTAATCCTCTTTTTTGGTGAGTGTGTTGAACAACATATTTTATGTTCACTCCTAGATCCTTCCCTGAATTGAAATAATCAATTACTGTATTTCTAAGATAGCCTACAACTATAATAAACTCGGTTACTCCTAATTGATCTCTTATTGTTTCTAAACCGTACTGGATAATAGGTTTGCCTGCAACTGGTAACATGAATTTAGGTCTAAACGAGCTAAATGGTTGCATTCTTGAACCAAAACCCGCAGCAAGTACTACACATTTCACATGGATCATTCCTTTGTTAGTCAAGTTGAACTCTTAACTACTTCTTATTATTTGCTTCCTTTGTTAACAATTATTTGTTCAAAGGTATTAATAGATCAATATCTCTGATGATACCGATCAATGACCCTGAAGCATCAATTATTGGCATAGCATCTATATCATTCTTTCTCATTTTTTTGGCCACTTCTTGAATGGATGCTCCTGCAAAGGCTGTTATTATTTCCTTGGACATTACTTCTGAGACAGCAATATCTGGTAAAGTAAGGGTTTGAGAAGCTACTAAAACAATAGCTGATGAATCCCATGAACCAGAGTCTCCTTCTCCAAAGCTTGATGTTTCAATTTTTTCTTCACTTCTTATTATTTCAGAGACTGATAAAAAGTCGTGATAAGTAAAAACACCAGTAACTTGACATTTTTGGTTAACACAAGGAACCATTTTAATGTGTTCAAACATTCTCATCTGCTCAGCAACTATTGTTAGAGGGGTTTTTTCCCAAACAATAGGTGTGCTTTTGATAACATAAGGTTCGACTGGATCTGTTAAATCTTGACGTGCAATGACTTTATTTCTTATATCAGTTACTGTTACAAGACCAATTAAGTTTCCATCATTGACAACAGGAATTCTCCTGTGACCGGTTTCAAGTATCAATGCAATAAGTTTGTCAACATCATCATCAGGAGCCACAGTAGTTGGATCAGAAGTCATTAGCATTCCTATTTGAGTAGATTGCTGTTTTTCTATAAGATCTGCTCCACTAACAATTCCAATAAGCTCTTTTGTTCCTGCTTTACAGACAGGGAGCGTGAAGTGTTTGTGCTCATTTATTTTTTCCATAATTTGTTCTCTTGTGCCTGGAACTTCAACATAAACTGGGTCCTGTGACATGATCTCTTTTATTTGCATCGTCATCGATCCTTACCTCATTAAATATAATTCATTTTATTTTATTTTCAAATTAATAACTAGTTGAAAAATATCTTATTAATTAAATTTAGAGAATATACTTGCTCAACTATTTAAAAACTAATAAACATTTGCCTTTTTGATATAATTACGGTTTCTAAAAACAAAAAATGGCTTCTCATTAGTTCTTATTATCTTTTCAAAGACTTTATTTGCCTTTTTTCTCGCTTAAAGCCCTTTTAATATGTTTCAACCTGCTAAAATTATCTCTTTCTTGCTCTTGAAGGGTGTTATTAATGTAGGATGCGGTTGCCTTCAAATGAGGGATAACCACATGATTCAAAGCATTAACTCTTCTTTTGGTAGAGCCAATCTCACTGGCAATTCTAGTAATTGCAGCAAGGTTTTCAGCATAGTTCATAATTGAACCTAACGCTTCTGCGAAAGAAGTAATGGCAGAGTCTAACTGGGGACGAGTGTTTATCAAGCTGTAAAAGGGTGTTTCACTTTCTTGGAACTCAATAGCCAAGTTTGGAATTTGCACACCCATAATACTTCGAGTTGTAGCATTTAATGATAATCGAGCAGGAGCAGAGTCAGCTATTCCTTGAAGATCAGTTATTCCTTGATCTAATTGGGCCAGAAGTAAATTATTGTAAGCAGTTTTTAACAGCGCATTTACTTCATCTTGAATAGTTCGAGTATTCTCTATGAAGTTATAGAGCTCCATAATTAAAGCATCCATTTTTTCTTTAAGCAAATCGTGTCCGTTTTCGGCTAATCTAACTCTTTCTCGAGTTTCTAACAAAGCCATTCGAGTTGCATTTACTCCTTCTACTGTTTCTGACATAAACTCTCAGTCTGTATCTCTAGAGTTATTTTTTAAATTATTCTGAACTGAACAAAAAGAACTAGCAAAAAGAGAAGTTTTCTAGCTGAAAAAATTAGTTTGCACTTTGAGATAATAATGCTTTCAAATCAAGATAATCTCCGCGAAAATCAGGCTGGGGTCCTTCTTCAAGCACTTCTTCTCGAGTAAGTAAATGAGTATCTAAAAGGAAAGTCCACATTCCAACCTTTTTAGCAGACATATCGAAATAAGCATCATTTCCAACAAACAAGCAACGTGAAGGATGAACATCAATCATTTCACTAATTCTCTCAAAGTAAAGGGAATGAGGTTTACAAACAGGCATAATTTCACCAGAAGTAATCAGAGACCAATTAACTTCATCAAGCCCGCCCCATTCAATTCGTTTAAGAACAGCTGTTTCTGGGAAAACGGGATTTGTAGCAACTACAAGCTTAAGGTTAAGCTGTTCACATTTTTTAACAATTGAAGCAATTTCAGGAATAGGTTTGGTATAATGCTTGACCAAATCAAACCTTTCAACATAGAACCGATCAAAAAGAGGTATTAAAAATTCAGAGTCATGACCCACACTTTTGGAGAAATGTTCCATAAAAGCTTCGATAGTTGTAGTCTCAGGGTCAGTATCCTTTAACATAACATCGGTTGATTCAAGCATTTTAGCAGGGATCTCTCGGGGATCGGAAGAATAGCCATTTTCAGCAAAAAAAGCAGCTACTAATTTAAGATAATGGCGTACAAGGTCTTCTTCTTGAAGATCAATAAGTGTACCATCCAAGTCAAATAATATGGCATCAATAGGTTGTTTAGTACCATTAATGGTAAGAGAAAAGTTAGATGTCATGTAAATGGATAATTGAAAAGAGATATTTATTTTTTATTAAGTACGGGCGGAATAGTTTGAGAATAATCACATACAAAGAACAGAATAATAATCAAAAATCGACGAAGCTAATATTTTTAATCTGAAGAATGTTGAGCAGATTAACTGTGAAAGGAATAAAGCAAGATGAGCACAAGAACCAATATTTACCCAACATGGAATACATTAGATGGGAAAGTTGTTACTTTCTTATTGATAGTAAACGGACTTTTATTACAAATCCCAGTTCTTCTATATGCAAAAAACATCTTAAACATTGCAACTGAGGACAATAAATTTTTCATATGGGCATTCCCCTTGCTCGCTGTAATAGTGTTAGCCTTGATACAAATTTTTTATGTGGAATATTTTTGGCGAAGAACAAGAATTCGCAAAAATAGAAAGATGCTTCTTCTAGGCTTAAAAGCAATGATCACAGCATCAATAGTTTATTTCCTTATATTAATAGGGTTCTTCTTTTATTTAGTAGAAGAAGCAGATTGGTTAAGTAACTTATTCGTCGATGACCTAGTGCTTCAATTAACAATCAAATTAGCCTTTACATTAGGTTTAATGCTTTTCATAGCAAACATGATGGCAAAGCCTCCTGAAAGAGTTATGAGAAGAATGAGAAGAGGAAAAAAGAAATAATTTAGTCCGAAAAGAGCCTTACTCTGAACTAAATTTCTTTTTTTTTAATTTCTAATTTCTAATATTTATTAATCTCTTTTAATCTCTTTTAATCTCTTTTAATCACATTTAATCTCTTTTTTTAACAGGTTAATATTTTAAGCACATTTTTTTAACTAAGATGGTTAAGATTGAAATAGGATGGTTACTGAAAAAAAATAGCCAATAACAAAGCCATTTGAGAACTAATGAGGATGAAGTTTAATGGAGATTGCTGTAGTAAGTGATTTGATATTTCCGGTAATTGGAGGAGCGGAGAGAAGAATTGTGGAAATATACAAGCGATTAGCAAAAAAACATAAAGTGACATTTTATACAACGAAAAACACGGTCTCACAAGTAGATGATTTATCAGCGAAAAAGGGCTATGAAGCTAGCATAGAAGCAGGAGACCGTCTAAGCTTAGACGCAAATAATATTGATGTGAAATAATTAACACTCCAAGAGGAACAGCTTTACAGATCAAATGGGCAAAGAAAGATAAAAGGGGGGTTACAATTTGCTATAAAAATGGCAAGAGAAAAATTAGACTATGATGTGTTGGATATGAATATCTTTCCGCACGTTATTCCATGGATAGTTAATAAAAAACTCAAAAGCACAAAAAGCTATATCACAGTACATGAAGTGTGGGGAAATTATTGGGAAAAATATCCAGCATATATTAGCTTACTAGGAAAAAGAATGGAAAAACAAGTGTTAGAAGGAAGAAGTGGATTAATCTTCGTATCAGAATGGATGCAGGAAAGAAGTAGACAAATAATTCCAAGAATGAATCCAAACAGTGAAGTGATACCTAATGGAGTAGATACGTCCTTTTTTTATCCAAGAGAGGAAAAAGAGGAGGAAAAAATACTCTACGTTGGACGTCTTATACCGTATAAACGAGTAGAATTATTATTGGAGACAATGAAGTGGCTAACAAAAAAAAGACCAGGAATAACACTCAAAATAATAGGAGAAGGACCAAGTAGAGAGAAAATAAAGCAAATAATTAAAGAGCTAGGTCTAAAGGAAAAAGTAGAACTGGAACATAACATTACAGATGAGAAATTAAGAGAAGAATATCAGAAGGCAAAAATTCTGGTACAGCCAAGTGAAAGAGAGGGGCAAAGTATAGTGGCACTGGAAGCAATGGCATCAGGAACACCAGTGATAAGTGTGGAAAGTAAGTGGTCAGCACTGGAGAAAATAATCAAAGGAAAAAGAATAGGAGAAGTAGCAAAAGCAAAAAGAAAGGAACTGGGGATAAAGATAGATCAACTAATAGAAGATGAAGAGAAGTATAGAACTTATCAAAAAAAGGGAATAAAGCACGCAAAAGAACATGATTGGAAAAAGATAACTCAAAAAATAGAGCAAAAATTCAAAGAATAAAAAAAGCAAAGAAGAAAGAAGAGAAAGAAAGAGTGAAGTATCGAAAAACAAAAACTTGAAAAAGAAGGAGAAAAAAAGAAAGATAACAGACACAAAGATGCGGAGGTATCCGAGTGGTCAAAGGAGACAGGCTTAAGATCAGAGAATGTATTTTCTCACCACACAAGGCTCTAATAAGACCCCTGTTCGCGTAGGCGTTCGTCGGTTCGAAACCGACCCTCCGCACCAACTTCTTGTTCTTTTTTAGTTACTTTTTCTTCCTCTTTTTGTTTTTATTTGATTTTCTTTTTTTCCTTCTTTTATCGTCTTTTAGCCCTTTTTTGCATTCTTTCATCAACAACTAATTGATCGATATAATTAAAAACACCGAGAAGTGTTGGACATAAACATGCTAGATAAAAGAATAATGTGAGGAATACCATGAGCTCCGAAACAATTGACTTAAGTGAAGCAATTCGCAATCTTTGGCGAGGTTTTACTAAAAGACTAACTAATCATTTTAAAAACTACGACATGGAAAAGGCTGATATTCTTTCTGCTTTTTCTTTGATTATTATTTTAGCCGCCTCCTTCTTAATCCGTCTCTTTCCTTATCTTCAAGGATATGAGCCATTAATTAAGGCGTTTGATCCCCATGTTCAGATACTCTGTGCTGAGTATATTAATGAACACGGCTTAATGGAATTCTTACAATGGAAAGACTATGAATCATGGTACCCCTATGGACGAGATATGGGTTATACTATGTATCTAGGTATCCCCTTAACCACTGTAATTATCTATAAATTTCTCACATGGTTATCCCTCCCTGTAACTATTACTGGTGTAGCTTATGTTATCCCTCCCATTTTTGGTACTTTAGGTGTTTTCTTCAGTTACAAACTTGGCAAAGAACTTGTTAGCCGTCGAGCCGGACTTATCACTGCTTTCTTTTTAGCAACTGTTCCGGGTTATGTCAGCAGAACTATTGCCGGTTTTTATGATAACGAAAGTATAGGTGTTTTCTTAGTTATTATTACCTTCTATTACTTTATGAAATCATTACGAAGAGATTCAACAAAATCAGCTGTTATGGCTGGAATATTTCTTGGTCTTCTTGGTGGCTCTTGGGGTGCTTACCGTTATGTTTACGATCTTATCCCTCTTTATGCCTTCATTCTTGTAATGACCCGAAACTTCAGCTATCGGCTTATGAAGAGTGTTACCATAACGATGGCTCTCGGTACAATCATCACCATAATGGTTCCACGTAATGGTGGAGGTTTTGTTTTTGGTGCTGAAGGCTATGGTGCACTATTTATCGTTGCCTTTTTGGTCTTAGTAGCCCTCTTCCAACCTATTGCTAAAACAATGAGCGAAGAGCGTTTCAAGAAAACCCTTCTTACGGTAATTTTAGCCACTGTTGCAGTGTTTGTGTTGTTAATTAGTACCCTAGTATTACTTGGTTCGATTACCACTGTTGCTGATAAATTTATCTCCGTCCTTATCCCAACGGACAGAATAAACTTACCGTTAATTCACTCAGTTAGTGAGCATTTACCCCTTTCATGGAGCAACCTTTTCCATAATGCGTATATCTTGGTCTTCTTTATCCCCTTAGGTGTCTGGTATGGTCTTAAGAAACCTACCGAAGAAAACCTCTTCATCTTAACATATACCCTTACAACCCTTTACTTCACTGGTTCAATGGTTCGTTTAATACTCATCTTTGCCCCAGCAGCTTGTTTAATGGGTGGTTTTGTTATTGATAATTTATTGTTACCTTACGCTTACGCAGCCCATGGAAAAATATCCATTTCAAAAACAACCTTTAATCTTCCGACGATTGGTAGAGATCATGCTATGGGAGCTTATATCTTCATTGGCTTCTTAATGGTTACTCAAACATACCACGGAATAGGAATAGCTAAAGATCAATTATCCACCCCAGAAATAGCCCCCGGAAAACCAGGCTCAACTCAATATTATGATTGGTTTGAGCTGTTTGAATTTATCAACGAGGGGATAGAGGTAGATAAAGTCGGTGACTTCGATAAAAAACCTGTAATACTCTCATGGTGGGATTATGGTTATTACATCGGTACTGAATCTAATGCTACCGTCCTTGTCGATAATGCGACTATGAACTCAACTCAGATCGGTACTGTTGGTGCTATGCTTATGCTTGATGGTC
>DAOWED010000235.1 GCA_030638685.1 Candidatus Heimdallarchaeota archaeon
ATGGAATGATGTTCGACCAGCTTTTGATTATCTCTTAGAAATGACCCCTAGACTTGAAGTAGATAACTTTGTTGTGAATGATGATGATACTACGGATGAAGAGTTAGCCTTTGATTATGATTGTACTAATCTAAGTCCTAGACTTAATTCTATTAAACGAATATATGTTTTGGCTCTTAATGGCACAGTCCTTGATGATAGTATTCGTATTTCTGCAAAACTATCATTGGTTAAAAGTGCATTAATTTCTTTACCAGAAAATTGGGAAGATGGGTACGAAATAAAGATAGGAAATGAGTTCACTGGTTATTATCATGTTACTTTGACATCAGAATCAAGTAATGATTCTGACACTCCCATTTTAGGTTTAATATCTACAATTATGATCTTACCTTTAATTGCATTTGGAGTAAAAAGAAAGGGAAAAAGCCAAGACAATAAATAACTCGATCTAAGTATGAATGTGAGAAGATAACCACGATTTGAAATTTTCATCTATTGTTATGCTCTCCATTGATTTGAAACCTTCATACCTGATTATTACAAGATTATCTCTTTACATTTTTTCCTCTAATTAACAATATAGATTAAATTATAAACTACGAGACAAATTTTTGCATGACTTGAAATGGTTAAATTTGTCAACCCCATAGAAAATCCTGTTTATTCATTGATCGGTAACGAAACTCGTCGTAGACTTCTTCAACATATTGCTTGTGAATCACACTATGGCAATCAACTTGCTCAAATTCTTAATCTTTCAACTCCTACTATCCATAAACATATCAGTTCTTTGAAAACTGGTTTTCGTAGACCTGAGGATGATACAACCGTTTCTTTTCTTAAGGAAACACGAAAAACTAAACAAAGTTTTTCTGGCTATAAAGGTGGTGAAGCTACCTATTTTGAAATTTCGTCAAAATTATTAACTATGTTTGGTGTTTTTCCTAATTTAGTATATGCTCAAAACTTGTCGCTTAGTTCTCCTTCCTCTTTAATTTCCTCTTCTCATTCTGATAAATTTGATTTAATTCCTACTGAACCTTTGAAAGAACAATATAAAGTCATTGCTCAAAAAAATACTCAAATTGCTGAAAAAGAAAAAGAGCTTTTTCAGCTCCTTGTCGAAAAGGATGAACTTCTTGGTAAATACAAAGAAGAAATAACTCGCTCTGGTGATCTTTCATATTCTGAACGTCGTCTTCTCTATGCTCTTGCTTGTAAAGGCCTTGAAGCATTTGATCATCTTCCCACTTACTTACAGCTTTCTGATGATATTCATGATATCCTTTCTGATATTAAACGTAAAATTACTAAATGATTTTTCTCGTCCCTTTCTTTTCTTTCTTTGTCTTTTTATTTTTCTATGATTATTTTTAACACTTTTTCCTTATATTAATTTCTTAATTATTTGTATTCTTTGAATCTTTAATATTCATTATTTCTTATCTCTGTCTCTCTTCCTACAGAATTTGCATTTATAAACCGAAATCTTAATAAATATAGGTTATTAACGGTAGACTAATAACCATTTTATAACAACTGATTGATTTGTCAAAAAGACTGTAGGATGGGAATTAAGGAAAGAAGAGATATGAAAAAAGCTGATTTGGAACAATTAAGAACAATTTTTGATGATGAAAAATACATTGATATCAATAATCCGTTAGAAGCACCCTTTAGATATAGGGTATATACAGAAAAAACGGAAAGAAAGTTATATTCACATGATGTAGGGACACTACCACCAATGGTAAAATGGTCATTCAAGTCATTAGCAGACGTAGTAGTAATACCAGAAACAGTAGAAGAAGTGCAAGCACTATATAAATTTGCAAATGAGAGAAATATGGCAATAACGCCAAGAGGAATGGGAACAAGTGGGTATGGAGGAGTACTACCAATAAAAAAAGGAATAGTTGCTTGTTTTTCAGGAATGAATAAAATATTGGAACTAAATGAAGAGGAAAAGACAGTAACTGTGGAAGCTGGATTAGTATGGAGTAGACTTCAAGAGGAATTAAATTATAAAGGATTCATGTTAAAAACCTATCCGACCAGTGCATTGGGATCAACCGTAGGCGGATGGGTAGCTGAAGGAGGAGGTGGAATAGGTTCGTTCGAAACTGGCTATTTTAACAATGTAATAACCTCGATAGAAATTGTAGTACCAACAGGTGAAGTTAAAACAATTAATGGGGACGAGATGAATTTATTGTATAAATCACAGGGAACATTAGGAATAATAACTAAAGTGACGATTAAGATAGACAAGTATGAAGAGGTAACGCCTATTGTAGTGTTATATTCCAATATTGAAGAGACGGTAAAGTCAATAAAAGAACTAGTAGAGAAGAAAGCTCCTATTTGGCATATTTCTTTTAATAATAAGAATTTTACAAGATTAAAATCATTAGTAGCAGAAAAGGATGTACCGGAAGATCCACCTGTAACTGTAACTTATGCAATTAAAGAATCACAGAAAGAAGAAGCTGAAAAAATCTTAAAAAAGGTTATTGAGAAGGAACAAGGAATAATTTTACCGAAAGAAGAAGCAGACTACGAGTGGAGTGAACGATTTTACCCAATGCGTATGAAACGATTAGGACCAAGTTTAATACCAGCTGAAGCAATTGTTTCACTTGAAAATCTTGAGTCCACAATTTTAGAGATTGAGCGAAAAATTAAGGGGATTGCAATAGAGACAATTATGGCAAATAAAGATGAAGCAATACTCTTAGCCTTTTTATTGGCAGATGAACAAGCCTTTTCATATAATATGTCTTATGGAAGATCCCTCAAATTTCTAAAAATAGTTGAAAAATATGGAGGAAAAGCATATTCAATAGGATTATACTTCATAGGACGAAAAGAATCAGTTTATGGAGAACGACATCTAAAAAATATGGCTACCTATAAGGGAATATATGATAAAAAAGGCATTCTTAATCCCGGTAAGGTGTTAGAATCGAAAACAAGGAAATTACATACATTAATGTCAATAGCAGAAACAACATTACCATTACATGGTATAGGAAACTTTTTGCTAAAACCATTCAGGTATCGCACACGAAAAAGATATCCTGATGCAATAACTGCTGAAGCATTTGCTTGTGCACAGTGTGGAATGTGTGTTGATCGATGTGAACAGTTTGCTGGAATGAAGTTTGAAAGTTCCTCTCCTCGAGGAAAGTTTTTCTTAATACGAGAAGCCGCAAAAGGAAAAGAAAAACTAACTCAAGAGATGGTAGATCAGCTACTATTATGTACAACTTGTAAAAGATGTGATGCTGTTTGTCAAGTGAATATACCTATTCAAGGTTTATGGGACGAACTAAGAGGGTATTTAGTTCAAGAGAAAGGATATGCTACTTTTCCAGCTTTTGAGATGATGGGTGGAAGCACCATAGAAGAAGGCAATATCTGGGCACATTCCTCATCCAAAAGAACAGCCTTTGTACCAGAAGATGTCAAATCTCATATTTTAGATGAAGGAAAACTTGGATATTGGGCCGGTTGTACTGCAAGTTATGTTGAACCAAACATTGCGGTCAACTCCATGAAGATCTTAAAAGAGGCCGATCAAGAGTTTGTTTACCTCAAAGAAGACGAGTGGTGTTGCGGTGTACCAATGTTTATGGCTGGAAAATGGGATATTTTTGAAGATGTTATGAGACATAATATTGAACAGATCAATAAAAGAGGCATAGAAAAGATGATTGTTTCGTGTCCGGGATGCTGGGTAACATTAACTCATTACTACAAAGATTGGTCTGAAAAATTAGGGCTAGATTACAAACTAGAGGTAGAGCATATCACTGAGGCAGCAGATCGTTTGATTAAAGAAGAAAAAATTAAAATGGTCAAAGACGTGAAAAGAAGTCTTACTTGGCACGATCCATGCCATATAGGTAGACATGGTGGAATCTATGATGCTCCAAGAGACGCAATAGGAGCAATCTCCGGTGTTGATTTTAGAGAAATGAAAAGCAACAAAGAAGACGGTTTATGTTGTGGAAGTGTATTAACTAGAATAAGAGTTCCTTCTGTTTCAAATAGAATTGCTCATGATCGGATAGATGAAGCAAGAGAGGCAGGAGTAAATGAGATTGTTACTGTTTGTCCGTGCTGTGAATTTCAATTAAGGGTTGGAGCAGATGCATTGGGATCAGAAGTAAAGGTAACAGAGTTTACTGAATTGATACTAGAAGGGATGGGAATAGAACCTCATCCAGATCCAACACCTCGAGTATTAGATATTTGGAAAGGTGTTTTTCTACCAGCTATTCAGATAATGACGCCGGAAGGCTTGTTAGAAATGATGGATGATCTAGCACTCAGCATGATTGATAAAATGCCTAGTTTTATGTTAGGAATGATGAGAGGAATGTGGATAGTTAAAAATCCAATGATAAAAATGATGGGAAGTATGCCATATGTATTGCCAAAGATGTTTGATATGATGTTGCCTGGGATCTTAGAAAAAATGATACCAGAGATAACTGAATGGATGGCAGTAAAAATGACAGGTATAGATAAGTTCCCACAAATGCTAGATAATTTTCCAGCAATCCTACCATACACGATGGAACAGCTTTTACCTGTGATGATGCCGAAAATGTATGATATGGGTCTTAAATCACTTATGGCTAACAAAATGATTACATACTTCAAGCTAAGAAGTAAAGGAGAACTAGATGCTATTCTTGCACACAGTAGAGAGCTAGCAAATGGCATTGACATAGCTGCAGGAGACTAATTTGTTAAATTGTTTCAAATTTTGTTTTAATTTTTATAATTCGTGCAATAGCTTTTAATTCGTTTGAATTAAGAGTTAAACTGCAGTTATTCCATTAATAACGGGTAATCTTCTAGAATTAACGTATCGTAGAGTATATTGCCATAATCTTTTATATTTGAAGCTACATATAATAGCAAAAAAAAAAGATTGGGGCAGTTAATGTGAAAATTCTATATGTTGATGATGAAGAAAGCCTTCTTGAGGTAGGTAAACTATTCTTGGAACAAAATAACTCAAAATTCTCAATCCAAACTTGTATATCTGCTGCTATAGGGCTTCAATTACTAAAATCAGAATCATATGATGTTATCGTTTCAGATTATCAGATGCCATCAATAGATGGACTTGAATTTCTTAGAATAATAAGAGAAGACAGAGATGACTCAATACCTTTTATTATTTTTACTGGAAGAGGAAGGGAAGAAGTAGCCATTGAAGCTCTTAACCTTGGTGCAAATAGGTATATACAAAAAGGAGCTGACATAAAATCTCAGTATATTGTCTTAGCTCGGGCTATTGAACAAGAAAATGCCCTTTGGGAATCACATAAAAAACTATTCAACTCAGAAGAAAAACATCGAACATTAATTGAAGCAATGAACGACGGTTTTGCGATTGCTGATACAAAGGGAAACTTTGTTTACGCAAACGAAAGACTCTGTAAGATTCTTGATTATTCAAGTGATGAAATAGTTGGAAAGGGAATTTTTGACTTCTTAAATGAAGAAAATCAACAAGTTGCAATAAATCAATTAAGTGATCGAAAAAAAGGAGCTGATGCTGCTTATGAACTTAGCTGGACGAAAAAAGGTGGAGAACAAGTACCTACTCTAGTATCTCCAAAACCTATAACTGATGAAAATGGGGCTCCCTCAGGATCTTTTGCTGTAGTAACTGAAATATCTGAATTAAAAAAGGCGCAAGAAGAGCTTGTAAGGGCAAATTTGGAAGAAGAGAAAGTATTTCAAACGGTAGCAGATGGACTTCAAATAGTAAATACTGATTTAGCGATTGTTAAAGTAAATGAAGCGATGTTGAAGATAATAGGGCTAAAGGAAGAAGAAATTGTAGGTACGAAGTGTTCTGATTTATTAAAAGGTGATTATTGTGAAACGGATGAATGTTCACTAAATCGAATATTAAATGGAGAAAAAAGAGTTGAATATGAGCTTACTACATCACGTCCTGACGGAATGTCTATGGTTTTAACAAAAATAATCTCCCCGTTAACAAATTCAAACGGAAAGGTTATTGGATTAGTTAAAACTATAAAAGACATTACAGAAAGGAAAGCAGCAGAAGAAGCTCTTTATGAGAGTAATGAGTGGCTTTCAACAACTCTTAGAAGTATCGGTGATGCTGTAATAACAACCGATTGCGAAGGAAAAATAACCTTTCTCAATCCAATTGCTACTGCTTTGACAGGTTATGAGTCTGAAATCGCCATAGGGCAACCGTTAAAAGAAGTATTCAAGATTGTTAATGAACACACACGTAAACCAAGTGATAATCCGGTAGAACAGGTACTCAAAGAAGGAAAGATTGTAGGTTTGGCAAATCACACAATTCTTATATCAAAAGAAGGAAAAGAGATTCCAATTTATGATGCTGCGGCTCCCATAATAAATAACGAGGGAATAATCATCGGAGTAGTATTAGTTTTTCAAGATATGACAGAAAGAAGAAAAACAGACAAAAGAATAGAAAGACTAAGAGAATTCCAAGAGATTACATTAAACATTTCAACAAGGCAAGTAAATCTTCATATAGATGAAATTGAAAGGGAAATAGTTCAAGGATTGGAAGAAATAAGTCAATACTTTGGAGTAGATAGAGCCTACATTTACCTTTTTTCAGAGAGAGGAGACATGGTAGAAAAACATTTCTCATGGCAGTCTAAAGATGCAGAAGACAGTCCAGAAATTGACAATTTTTCTTCAAAAGATATTCCTTGGGTGATGAACCAATTAAATTCTCAACAATCTGTTATTGTTGAAAACCTTGATGAGTCCTCACTAGAAATTAAACAGGAAAAAGAAATTCTTCAACCGGCAGGAATAAAATCAACTTTGATAGTTCCAATGATAATTAGAGGGACATTAATAGGTTATCTTGGGTTCCATTCAGTAATTGAAGAAAGAATTTGGAACAGTGAGGAAATAAAATTACTGAGAGTTACTGGAGAAATTTATTCAAATGCCTTGGAGAAAAGAAAAGCGGAGAAGGTACTAAAAGAAAGTGAAGAAAAGTATCGTAAATTAGTTGAAACCATGAACGATGGGTTGGCAATAATTGATGCAAAGAGTGACTTCAACTATGTAAATGACCAATTATGTGAAATGTTAGGTTATTCACGGGAAGAATTACTAGGAACTAGCTCAATAGGCTATTTTGACGAACAGAACAAGGCTAAAGTAATAGCAGAATTAAAAGGAAGAAAAATAGGAGTGGAAGATCCATTTGAAGTTGAGTGGAGGTGTAAAAATGGAGAAAAAATATATACTATAGCATCACCAAAAGCTCTTTTTGATGAAGAAGGAAATCATAAAGGATCATTTGCAGTTATAACTGATATCACTGAAAGGGTAAAATCAGAAGAAAGTGAGGCTTTTCTAGATATGTTACTAAGACACGATGTTATGAATAAAGCTATCTCAGTACAAGCATATTTAACAATTATAGAACAAACAAATCTTACAGACGACCAAGAGAAATTCTTACAAAAAGCAATGAAAATGAATAATAATTCCATTACCTTAATTGAGAAAATAAGAAAACTGAAAAAACTTAGCAAAGATGTAACCAGAACTACAAATATCAGCTCACTACTGGATACCGTAAAAAGTCATTATCAAAAGCATATTGACGATAATGAAATTGAATTCGACTATATTCCCGTTGATTTAATGGTAGATGGAGGAGCGTTTCTAAATGAACTATTTTCAAATCTAATTGAAAATGCTATTTATCATTCAGAATGTTCAATAATAAAGGTAAGAGTGAAAGAAGAAAATAGTAAAGTGAGAATAATAATAGAGGATAATGGAATTGGTGTAAGTGAAGAGATTATAGGAACTATATTCGAAAGAGGAACTAAAGGAATAAAATCGTCTGGTTCTGGAGTAGGCTTATTTTTAACTCATAGAATAGCTACCACATATGGAGGAGATATCGAGTTGAAAAAGTCAGAACTTGGAGGAGCTAGATTTGACGTTATATTGGTTAAGTCTACTTGAAGAAACAAGAAGGAGTAAATAAACATCGTCCAATTTTTTATTCAACTGATGAATTAATTTGATAAAATTTCAAATAATACTCTTTATTCTTAATATGGTTTAAGTATAACTACACTTACAGTTTGAACTAAATTCTGTTCGTTATCATGTGAATTAAACGAAATAAAGAAAGAAGAACCCCCTACAGAAGATGATGAAGAGGAAGAAGAAGCTGTAAAAACTATTACTAATCAACCAAATCAAACTGAGGATGATCAATAGCTAGTAAGTTAATTCTTTTTTCTTTTCTGAAAAAATCTAATTTTAAACAAAGCTATTAATAAAACATAAACTAGAGGAAATCCCATAAAAGATGCTTTTTCATCTTCTGGTTCAGTTGTCAGAACGTCTGTATAGTATGTGTCATTAACCTCTCCTCTAACGCATCTAACAAAATTATTAATTCGAATAACATCTCCTTGAGGACCGTGCCCAAATGGGTAATCATCAGAATTACCTATTTTAGGATCACTTCGTTGTGCCCCTGCTCCATGAACATCAAGAAGAGCATATTCTCCTAACGGATTTTCCATAAAGCCTAATGCTTCACCGAATGCAAGATAAACAGCATTACTACCTTGAATTTGTCCATCAAGATGAGTTGTTGAAGTCCAATAGAAGGGATAATTTGTTTCTCCTCCTTCATCGATTATTGTTGAACAATTAAAAATAGGATCTATTGCTGCAGAATTGGTTGTTTTTAACGATCTTGAATAATCTACAATACTTTGAAGTTCTTTAGCATTAGGTAGACGCCAATCATCATATCCCGCATAATCCAAGTTTTCAGCCCAATCAAGTGCTTCTTCCCAGTTTAATGCGCCAGAATGGTTGTTTTCATAGGTTCCACTATCATATTGCATCCATGTCAGACCTGTTGCTTGATCAAAGATTGTGTCGTCTCCATTATCTACAAAATCGTTCATTCCATAATCCGTATTCCCTCTCACATATCTTATGAACATAAGTTTATCCCCACCACTAAATGGGTCACTTTTTGGATAACCCTTGATCCTTCCATCTGCAAAATTCACTCCAAAAACTGTTGGATCATTATTCATAGTTGTGCTAACATATTCCGTGCTTGACCAGTATTGAGCATCAATAAAACGTTCTCCTGCAGAAGTATCTCCATAATCAAAATCAAAGAATTCTGAATTAAGATAAGGGATAGAGTCATATTCATTCATTCCAGTTACACCATTAAAATCCATTAAGGAATAGAGTTCTTTAATACTTGGCACTCTCCAATCATCAAACCCTCCTAAAGACAATGTTTCAGCATTAGTAAAGGTTTCACTGAATGAAATTTTTTCATTTACACTTTGCTGCCAGATCAAACCTGTTTTCAGATCAGTAATTGTACCATCACCGTTATCATAGTACTCGGCTTGAATCCCCTGATATTGTGCATCTTGCCCAAAAAAACTTTCACCTTGCTCAGGAGAAATGATTTCTTGAGTATTATCATAAAAGCCTGATTGATTAGTATCTATAACTGGGTAAGAGTATTGATTCGAAGAATCAATTGCTATTTCATCATAATTAGATGAACTGGTAACTAAAGCCATTGGATTTAAAATAACTGTTAGAATAAGAATTGTTAAAATGAATCGTTGTATATTCAAAGAGATCACATCCAAATAATTGAAAGAAACTAGTTTGAAAAGTGTCTAAACAATTTTTTCAAATTAGTTAACTCATATTAATATAGTATGCTCTTTAATAAAGCCTTGTCGTACCATTGGTACCACAGATTTCTTTAAGAATCGGTTGGTAATTAACCTTGACTAGCTCTAAATATCGCTCTTCCAATATTATTATTCAAACTATACTGGAGACGATTCTAAGAGCTGAAGCGAAAAATCTTGGAAAAAGAGGAATAGTGAAATCCCACTTGATAAGACATTGTGGTTTAAAAACGCCGGTAGCTCAAAATTATCTGGATAAGATGGAACAAGCTGGTTATATAGAATCTGTCGAAGAAGAATGGGGAGAAAGGACGATCAACCTTTATCGGATTACTTCAAAAGGTGAAGAAAGGCATAAATGGTTCGTTACAATTAATACGGAGTTGGAAGGAAAATGAAGAAAAATAGTAACAATATCAATAACGGTTCTTCCTCTGCGAACTCTAACCATTCACAAACCATCTTTACAGAATTCAGAGAAAATGGGTTGAAATATATCAAATCCCAAAAATATTATCTCTGGGTAAGTGTTTTCTTTTCAACTTACATCTTAGGAGTACAATTACTTAATATTCTTCTTAATTTGTCCGATCCGAATAATTATCCACCAGTACATCCCCCTCCAAGAGATCCTCAGATAAATGTTTTTTGGATAAGAATCATCCCTTTTCTAATATTTTTTGTAATTGGCATCATTTCAACTATACATTTGATTTATCTAATCAAGTGGAAGAAGAAGGTTTCTGAATATATTGAGTTTGAAAAGAAGCAAAACCAAGAAAATTACTCTGAAAGCCTTTTGCCAGATGAAATGGTTCAAACTGTAAGTCTAACAAGTTTATTTTATGATATTGTAGATCACATGGTTAAAATCAGACGATTTTTCGTCGTTTTAAACATCGTGTGCTTAATATATTCATACTGGTTGATCAAATTCTTTCTGGCACAATTCGGAATAGTAGAGCCACTTGCAAGACCTCCAACGGCAATAGTTCATTATATCAATCTAGTAGCTCAAATAAGTTTAATTGGCTATTTAATTTATCAGTGGAAGCAATTTTTACATTGGAATAGAAAGTTGATTGTTTTAGAAGAGCACGAGAAATTCATTTACCAAGAAATGAATTTCTAGCTAAAGAACTCAGAAGAAGTCACTGATCATTGTTTGATGAAGTTCAGTAAGTTCAAGGTTTGAAAAACCCACTCCGATTAATCTAATTCCTTTGCGGTTTGAAAAATGCTTTTGAGCAATATCTAAACCCGTTTCATACAAAAGATCCCTTTGTTGAATAGGTATTTTGAAAGAATGAGCAACTGTGATAGTTTTATATCCCTTAAATCTTATCCGAATATTAATTGTCCTTGTCTCAAAGGACTTTTCAACCAGTTTTTCGTAGGTTTTGTCAAAAAGATGATCGAAGATTTCCTTATATTTAACCGTGTCACCTACTTCCGCATAAAAAGTTGATGAGTGACTGATTGATTTTCTTCCTTCTCGAGGACGGATGACGTTTCTACTTTTTCCTCTGAAGATATCATAAAGATAACTCGCATAAAAACCAACCAACTTCTCTAACTCGTAGATTGATTTATCCATTAGTTGATCACAGGTTAGAAAACCTCTCTCTGCTAATTTTTGAGCAGAAGCTCTACCTATTCCTGGTATTTTTCGTAAAGGAAGGTCATTAAAAAGTTTCTCTAGCCCTTCTGGTTTAACAACCGTTATTCCATTTGGCTTATTAAAATCAGAGGCTATTTTGGCAACTTTTAAGGTGGGACCAATACCTATAGAGCAAGTTAGCTCCTCTTGCTTGAAAATCTTTGTTTGTAGTTCTTTTGCAACAATATAAGCTGCTTCATAATTTGTTACCAATGCCGTAATATCGATGTAGGCTTCGTCGCTTCCCATTAATGAAATAGGCTCTTCAAGGTCTTTTAAGGTCTCCATAATTCGTTCAGAAGTTGGCATATATTCTTTCCTTGCTTTATTACTAATCTCTGCTTGAGGGCATTTTTCTAAAGCGGTACGCATCGGCATACCGGAGTGCACTCCAAATTTCCGGGCTTCATAAGAACAAGTAAGAACTACTCCTCTACCATTTTGACGAGCACTAGGGTTACCTACAATCAAAGGTTTACCTTTAAGAGTAGGATCATTTTTTATTTCAACTGCTGCATAAAACATGTCAAGGTCAAGGTGAAGGATAATTCGATCCTCTTGTGTAACTTCATCATCATTTAATTCAGATAAATGAAATTGTTGATGTTCAAAAGGAGACGTCCTTGACATACGTTAAATTAACTTTTCAGAAATATAAAAAACTCGGAGAGGGACGTAAAAGTGAAAAAAAAATCAAAGTGAAAAAACTCTATAATGCCAAAAATTTAGTTAATACTTTAGCAAAAACGCTTTTTTCAGTATAAGATGAAGAAACCACTTGTGCAATAGAAAAAAAATCTTGTCCGTTTTTTTACCATTTTTTATCCATTAATTTGTTAAGAAGATATCAGCTATTACACCTTCCATTTGATCTTTATGGGTTCTAGTTAAACCATAGCCCTTTCTCCCAACTTCTTCTAAAGCAGACCAAACTTCACTTTCATGCACTTCAGTCATCAGTTTCTCTAATTTCTTCATGGCTGTATAAGACTGACCCTCATAAACATAACAGAAAAGAATGGATTCTATTAGATTAAAACTGAGAGTATATTCATCATGCGTGATCCTTCTTATCATTCCTGTAACATGAAATGCTTCCTTTACAAAAGAATTTATACTTGATAAAAAGCCCGAGATGAGCATATCTTGTAATTCTTTGGTAGGGTTGAATTGTTTACTATAGATTGGTAAACCACTTTCTGCTACTAATAAAAGCATTATTGGCTCATCTTCTGGTTCATCTACCATAATCTCTCTTTTTCTAGTCATCCACCCCATCAGTTCTTCTAAGTTAGCTACCTTCACTCTTTCAGTTATTGAAGCGTCTTTAGCAATTAATTCTGCCCATTGATCTAGTTGATTCAGTAATTGGTCATGCTCACTCGATATTTTACGAGCTAGTCTTTCCAATCCCCTTTCTTCAGCTATTTTCTGTGCTTGTGAGAGTAAATTTCTTGCTTCATTAAGATCCAGCTTGACAAGTGCTAGCTGTGCTTTTAGCCAGTAAGATTCGGTTAAAAAAGTGTATGATTGTTGTTTTTTGGCAATCTCCAATAACTTATCTACTGTTTCTTCTACTTCCTCAAGTATCTCTTCTTCACCAGTTGATTGTAACTCTTTCAAGAGTAGTTCTGAAAGGTTAATTATGGCTTTAACAGTATATTCACCAAGAATTATTTCCTCTTTCCCCTCTTCTACTATTTCGTTCAGTATTTCTTGTGCTTTCGTTAAACTCTTCCTTCTTTTACTTGTCTTTAAAATCAGTGCTTCAGCTAACCTACATTGCAGGTCTACTAGCATGTCCTCTTCCTGTTCATTAATCAGCTGTAATTCACTTAAGTACTCTCTTGCTTGTTCAATATCTTCCAAATCAATGGCCACATCTACCAAATGAAAGAGTATATAAGCTATGCCTAATTTATTACCTATCTCTTCTAACATCACAAAACATTGTTTATGCGCGTCTAAGGCCTCTTCTAATTCTCCCAACTCCTGATAAACTATTCCAAGACCCCACAGAGAATGGGCTGTTTGCGATGTGTATCTCTCTTCTTCAGATAATACTAAACCTTCTTTAAATATATCCAAAGCTTGACCTAACTCACCTTTCTGATGGTAAATATATCCTATATTATTTAATAATAAGGTTATAGGTCGCTTATTTCCCAGTTCCTCGCTTATTACCCGACTTTTTTCAAAAAATTCTAGTGCCTGATCTAACTCACCTTTATGAGAGTAAGCTAAGCCTATACTATTCAGTGATTCTGCAATAAGTCGCTTGTTTCCCAGTTCCTCTCTTATTACCCAACTTTTTTCATAAAATTCTAAAGCTTGATCCAAACCACGTTGACGAAAGTAAATATCACCTATACCATTCAGTGAATGGGCTATTAATCGCTTATTTCCCAAGTCCTTACTTATTGCCAGACTCTTTTCGTAACACTCGAGAGCCTGATCCATCTTACCTTTTTGCTGGTAGTTGTCTCCTTTATTTACTAGTAAATTTACTTTTCTTTCTTTATCTTTTTCTCCTTCTAGTCCCTCTAGTTCTTCTATTAACCTTATTCCTTCCTCTACTTTTTCCATCCCTTTCTCTAGTCTGCTCAGAACATTTAGAGCCCCCCCTTGTTCATTTAATGCATCTATCCTAATTCTTTTTCTAATTTGTTCTTCCTTTTCTTCCACTGGGTCTTCGAGTTCTTCTATTTCCTTTATTATACCTTCTGTTATTTCTATTACTTGCTGATATTCTGCTTTTTCGTTCCTATATCTGCTTTCAACTATTCTCCACCTTAATTCCTCTATCCCTTCCTCCTTTTCTCTTCCTTCTATTATCTCTATTGCTTTCTCTAGTTCCCCTTGATTAATCAATCGATCTACTTGATCTCGTGGTTCAAGAACAGGTTCTGATAGTTCCTCTGATTCTTCTTTACTCATCCCTATATTCTTCTTTTTTTTTCTTATAAACATTACTTATACTTTATAACCTTATCACTCACTTGTATAATCGAAATTATTGCTCTTGTTCGTCTCTTGTCGTTTTGACATCAATTTGTTTGGAATATCCCCTCTATTACCCCTTCCATGTGAGCTATTTCTCCAGATTTCAATCCATAACCCTTTTTCCCTACTTCTTCTAAAGCTGACCATACTTCACTTGTTTGCACTTCAATGATCAATTTTTCTAATTTCTTCATTGCTGTATACGACTGCCCCTCATATACATAACAGAAAAGGATAGGTTCTATCAGATTAAAACTAAGTGTATATTCATCATGCGTGATCCTTCTTATCATCCCTGTAACATGAAATGCTTCCTGCACAAAGCTGTTTATACTTGTTAAAAAGCCCGAGATGAGCATATCTTGTAATTCTTCAGTCTTACTGAATTGTTTACTATATATGGGTAAACCACTTTCTGCTACTAATAAAAGCATTATTGGTTCATCTTCTGGTTCATCTATTATGATCTCTCTTTTTCTAGCCATCCAACCCATTAGTTCTTCTAAGTTAGCTACTTTCACTCTTTCAGCTATTGAAGCATCTTTAGCTATTAGTTCTTCCCATTGAGCTAGTTGATGCAGTAAGTAATCATGTTCACTTGATATTTTACGAGCTAGCTTTTCCAATCCCCTCTCTTCCGCTATTTCTTGAGCTTGAGATAATAAATTTCTTGCTTCTTTGAGATCTAACCTTACGAGTGCCAACTGTGCTTTAAGCCAGTAAGATTCGGTTAAAAGACTATATGATTGCTGTTCTTTGGCAATCTTAAATAACCTGTCTACTTTTTCTTTTAATTCCTCAAGAATCTCTTCATCGCCGGTAAATCGTAATTCTTCTAAGAGTAATTCTGAGAGGTTGAGTAATGCATGAACAGTCAAATCATGTTCTATTATTTCCTCTTCTACTATTTCTTCCAATATTTCTTCTGCTCTCGTTAAATTCTTTCTTCTCTTACTTGTCTTTAAAACCAGTGCTTTAGCTAACCTACTTTGTAAATCTATTCTCTTATTCTCTTCTTGCTCATTAATCTGTTGTAAGTCACTCAAGTACTCTTTTGCTTGTTTGATATCTTCTAAGTCAATTGTCACACCTATCAAACTAAAGAGTGAGTAAGCTAAGTCTAGATTATTACTCATCTCCTCTCGTATTATCAAACTTTGTTTGAGTAAGTCTAAAGCCTTTTCTAATGCACCCAATTCCTGATAAAGCACACCAATACTATTCAGTGAAATGGCTATTGTTTGTTTATTTCCTATCTTTTCCCTTAATACTAAACTTCTTTTAAGTTTTTCAAGTGCCTGACCCAACTCACCTTTCTGCCGGTAAATTATTCCTATATTATGCAGTGAGTAGGTTATATATTGCTTGTTTCCCAGTTTCTCATATATTGCCAGACTCTTTTCATTATATTCGAGTGCTTGATCCAACGCACCTTTGCGTACATAAATTTTTCCTAGATTATTAAATAAGCCACCTAAAAATTGCTTGTTTCCCAGTTCCTCAAATATTACCAGACACTTCTCGTAGTAATTTAATGCTTGACCCAACTCACCTTTCATATCGCAGATTACTCCAAACAAGTAATGACAGGTGGCTATTAGTTGCTTGTTTTCTAGTTCCATACTTAGCGTCAGACTCTTTTCACAAAAATTGAGAGCTTGATCCGACTCACCTATTCCCCAGTAGAGACGTCCTTTGTTTAAAAGTAACTTAGTCTTTCTTTCCTTATCCTTATAAGTTTCCTCTGTTTCTTCCAGTTCATCCAGTTCTTCTATTAATTCTATTCCTTCCTCTACTTTCTCCATTCCTTCCTCTAGTCGCGCCAGTAGCAGTAAAGCCCATACTTGTTCGTTTAGTGCATCTATCCTTATTCTTTTTCTTGTCTGTTCTCCCTTTTGTTCTACTGATACTTCTAGTTCTTTTTTTATTTCTTCTACTATTTCTATTACTTGCTCAAACTCACCCCTTATGTTACAATATCTGCATTCTACAATTCTCCACCTTAACTCCCCTAATCCTTCCTCCATTTCTCTTCCTTCTATTATCTCTATTGCTTCCTCTAACTTTCCTTGAAGAATAAGTTGGTCTACATGATCAAGTGGTTCAAGTTGTTCAAGTGACACTGGTAACTCCCCTTGTTCTTCCCTATTCATCCTTATATTCTTCTTTCTTAATCTTATAAACTTTGACCTTTACTTCTAACTTCCTTTTCCTCCAAAGCATAACAAAAAAATAAAAATCAGTAAAAACTAATATCAATTATACAATTTTCAAGCAACCTTTATGTTTGTCTGAACCAATCGTATTGTTATGGATTTAGAAATAATAACTGTTGGTTCCAGAGGTATTCTTTTTCACTATAGCGATGTTAAGATGGATTCTTTGAATGAACCAGTTAATATCTATGTAATCAATGGTAAAAATCATCTTTTTATCTGTGACACCCATTTAGGCCCCGATGTTATGAAAGAAGTAGTCTCTTATTTAGACGAACAAGGAATGACCTCTAAACCTATTATCGTTTTTAATAGTCATTATGATCCTGATCATGTTTTTGGCAATTGTTTTTTCAAGGATGAGTTAATTATCAGTCACTCCAAATGCAGAAGCTTACTTGAAACCAAAGGAGAAGAATTACTTGAACAGTTTGAAAAGCTAAAGAAAGGTAATGTTGAAATCGTTTTACCTAATGTAGTTTTCGAGAAAAGAATCTCATTTGAGGACGAAGGGATAGAATTTTTACATACGCCAGCCCACACTGAAGACTCCTCTTCGTGTATTGATTATCCTGAAAAAATTCTTTTTGCAGGTGATAATATTCTGCTAGAACCTCTTCCTTATCTTGATCGGTCTGATGTAGCTGAATTCAAAGAGACCTTGGAGTTTTACAAATCACTTTTACTTTCCGGTAAGATTGAACAAATTGTTACTACTCACACTGATATCGTTACTGACACTAAGCAGATTGATGAGTTATTGAATTATCTAGAGAATTACAATTCCTTTACAGTTGACATTTCAAATTATAGTTTTAGATATAAATTAATTCATTATAATAATTTAAGCGAGCACGCCAAACAATTCCAAGAGAAAGGTAATAATCAGCAAGCAATTGATTTCTCCAAAGCAGCTTTTTCAATGCTCACTGAGTTAGAGCCAGAAGCCACTGAAGATTTATTAAAACAAATTGTAGCAGAAAAGGAACGTATCAAAACCGCTTTATCTGAATTAGAGGAATAATCAATTAATCCTTCAATAAAAATTATTCTTCAAAAAACTAGCTAGAAGTCAATCTTTCAACCATTTTAGCTGGTCTACTTTTAGAACGCTTTTCTGTCTTCAAATCTATTTTTAGAACAGTCAGTTCTAATTGATGGGATTATAAATGATTTTTTTCAATGTGTATTTGTAACAAAGATTAACTTCACAGATTGACTAACAATGCACACCTTTGATAATTCTCCCTCTGAGCCCCACTCCTCTGAATTCAACTTCGATCACTTAAACAGTCACAACTCTAACTCAACTAATTTTGATGAATTAGATGAGTTAACAGCTGATGTAATCACTTCTTCTCGTGGATTATCTCCAGAAGAACAAGATGAAACCCCTGTCAAATTTATTATTTTCTCAGCTGATAGTGGGTTATGTGTTTTCTCAAAGACTTTTAATGAAAAAACAGCTATTGATGCTCTTTTAACCAGCGGATTTTTGTCAGCAATCAACAAATTCAGTTCTGAAATCTTTGCTAATACAGTTGATAGTGTGAAAATAGGTGAATTTACTCTTTTACTAAAACCCGTTCATCCTTTCTTAATCTGTTATGTTTACAAGGAGCACTCCGATCTGATTAACTACAAACTAGCCCTGTTTAGCAAAATGCTCCGTAAAAATAAAGCCATCTGGGATGCGTTAATTGATACCACAAAGACTGGACTTAAGATTAATTTCACAAAGAAGAACGTTTTAGAAAAATCCCTCAATCAAATCTTTCTCTCTCATGCTTCATTATGTTCTTAACTTTAGTAATTTGTCTATCATGTTCTCTTTCGCCCTTAAACAACAATTGATCGGATTACTACCATAGTAGTAACATTAATATACGTCCTAGAATAATAATATATTAGGAACAAAAAATGATGATTAAAATGGTTTTGGGCAAAGTTTTTTCAAAAATAAGTAAAAGAAGACAAGCATCTTCTCCAGTAATTCGAACAGAAGAAGTTGATATGGCTGAATTTAGAATAGGCATTCCTTATAAGGGCAAAAAGGGAAATGGTTATTCTGAGATATCAATTGGTCAAAAGAAAGAGTAATTTTGATATATCTTCCCCTCCTTCTCTTTTATTTATCTTTCTAAGCAGTATGATGAGCTAATTCTGAAGAGCCTGTCACAAAAATAGTATTTGATTTTTTTGATAATTCGGTGAATTGAATATCTATCATAGTGGAATAACTATCTCAAAACTTGATCCTTTTCCTCTACCTTCTGAGTAAACTGAAATTTCTCCACCTAGTTTATTCATAATCATTTGACATGACCACAAACCTAGACCTAACCCTCTTTCGTTTCGAGATGCCATTTGATGTACTGGGGAATATTTAGTAAACACATGTTTTAAATCATTTTCTGAAATACCGTGTCCTGTGTCAATAATTGTTATCTTACATTGTTTCTCGTCTATTGACGTCTGGATAGTAATTTTACCTTCATCAGGAGTATATTTAATGGCATTTGATATTAAGTTATCAATAACTCTTTTCATTCCTAGCTGATCCGTATTGATTTTAATGTTATCATGTAATTTATTTATTATTTTATGCTTCTTTTTCTGTATATGAGGGTTATATAATTTGATTACATCATCTATCAAAGAGTTGATCTCAACTTCCTCAATAACTAGAGTTAGCTCATCATAACTTTGCATTGTAATCTGAAATTTACTAAATAGAGTTTCAAGTAATGAAACATTTTCTTTCAACGAATAAGAAGATTGGTCAGTATATCCGTCTTCATCAATCAAGTAAATTAGTCCTGAAATAATTGAGAGTTTGTTAGTTACGTCATGGAAAAGCATTGAACAAGCATCCTTTCTTCTTCTCTCTTGTTCTTTCATTATTTCCATAGCAACAGACAGATTAATCATTTTTAGTAGCATTTTTTTTGCTTTTTTTACCTTGAAAATATCATTATCTGAAAAAGGAGGTAAATTAGCTGTTCGGCAGAGTTGAAAAATTAAATCATTTATAGAGAATGATATTACTCGTTCTAAATTCGAAGGTATATTGGTAGCAGCTGTCCTTTCTAGAATTTCCTCTCTTGAGTTATAAACTTGAATTTTTTCAGTTATCCAAGCTAATTCAACAACACCTGGGGACTCAGTTAATTTCAGACCTCTACTTGCTGGAAGAAATGACATATCGAGGTTCTTGGAAAAATTCTCTATAAGCAACCATCTAACTCGATTTGTTTCAATGACTGATATGACAATTGAATCGAAATTAAGATGTCTTCTTAAGATAAAAACGCAGAATTGAAGCGTTTCATTGATAATATTGTCAAATGAATATAAATCAAGTTTATCAATCTCATTGTTTAAATCCATTACATATAAAAAAGGTTCAAAATATAAATAAATATCTAAAATATTGTTAATAACTAAATAAATTAATGAATCACTTAAATAAACGTTATTCGTGAGCAATTTGGTAATCTAAGTTTTCTAAGTAAAAAAAGAGGGGCAAACGCCCCTACGGAAGGGAAGAAATGAATTTGCGTTCAAGTGTATACTATTAGATATAGAACGGATCGTTGTTGTAGTCGAATTCCCAAGGGGTGTCTCCACCATCCCAGAGATAGTTAGCCAAAGCGTAGTCAAAAGTATCTTCCATTGAAGCAGAACCACCAAAGTGATCAATTAAACTGAATTCTAGGAAGAAATATGTCCAAGCTCCGTTAAGTTCGGCTGTGTAATCATATCCATATCCATCGTCTGTACATGTTGTGGCCATGTAGAACCAAGGAATACCTTCTCCAGCTGCGTTTAGCATTACTTCATAAAGTCCTCCACCAAAACAGTGGTCTACGAAGATGAAAGTGTTAGCAATTATATCAGCGAACATTTCTTGCATTTCAGTGTCAAAGAGATAACCAGTTTCTCCATTCTCTCCATCAGCAGAGTCCCAACAACAAATGAGTTGAGCATATGTTTTTGTTCTACCAGATCCACCGGTTTGGGATTCACTTCCATGACCGGATGTAGTATAAACGAATATATCATCAGAGTCCATTACAGAAACTAATGAAGCAACAGCTGCTTTAATATTATATTCAGTTGCAAGACCATCCCATTGAGGATAGTTTTCAGGATGATTGTCACCTAAGACTATAATATCATAACCTAGTGGAGCTAAGTAATTATACCAGTCAGAAGCGTCTTCATCACAATAACTAAGGTCAGAGATTGCTTTGTAATCAGATATACCTATTATTACTGCATATAAGTTTACAACACCATCTCCGGCAGGTCTATTATCTACGGCAATTGTTGCAGGAAC
>DAOWED010000213.1 GCA_030638685.1 Candidatus Heimdallarchaeota archaeon
AAACCTTTTTGGGAAAATAGAGAATCAAGAAAGGCAATTCGCTGGATGCATAGACAGTGGTTATTCACAGGTTTAACAGTTCTTGGACTTATTCTTCATTTAGTTTTTTTGGAAGATTAACAGAGAGTAAGAAAATTAACTTAATAAACACTTTATTGCATTATGACTAACTGGGATTATAATGCAGCATGGTACTATATTCGACATCAAACAGTTTGCCGTACATGATGGACCGGGAATTAGAACTACTGTTTTTTTAAAAGGATGTACTCTTAGCTGTCAATGGTGCCATAATCCTGAAGGCATTTCTCCTTCTCTAGATCTTTTTTTCAATTCGTACCTTTGTATGAAGTGTAATACTTGTTTCAATCTATGCCCGAATGAAGCTATCATCGATGACAGCAAAATCACTATTCTTAGAGAGTTATGTGACAAGTGTATGCTGTGTGCTAATGATTGTCCTACTGAAGCGTTGCAGAAGAGTGGAAGATCGATTAATTCAACTGAACTGATGGAAGAAATATTAAAGTCAACCATTTACTATGATTTTTCAGAAGGAGGAGTAACTTTCTCAGGCGGAGAGCCACTTTTGCAAAGCAGTTTTCTGAAAGAAGTGTTAGAAAAATGCAAAAAGGAAGGTATTCACACAACACTAGATACTTCCGGTTATTCTTCTCTTAAGATTCTCAAATCAGTAATTGATTATATTGACTTATTTCTCTTTGATTTGAAGCTGATCAATGAAAGACTTCACAAAGAATTTACTGGAGTTCCTAATAAACAAATCATTGAAAACTTAAGATTCATCACTCAAACAAGGAGTAATGATGTTATTATTAGGATACCTATTATTCCAGGCATAACAAGTACTGATCAAAATATAGAAGACATCCTCACTCTTCTTTCTTCATTAAATATGGTTAAAGAAGTTAATTTGCTTCCTTTTCACAATGTCAGCGAAAAATATGATCGTTTAGGCATGGAGTATAAACTAGACCACGTTAGAGCTCCCTCTGATGAAGAAATGGCTAAGGTAAAAGAACGGTTTGAAGAAAAAGGATTCAAGGTCAAGTGATGAAACAGACTTTTCTAAAAAACCGTTTGAAAGTAATGCTTTTATTCAAAAAGTAAGATAAGTAGCTAACATGGATTCTCTAAATATTGATGATGAAGTTACAACTCGTAGGTCTATTATCAAGCCTGTTACTGAAAAAATAGCAAAATTACGTGAATCAAGTGTTAACTCCGATGTTAAGATTTCCCATGAGAGAGCCCAATTAATAACTGAGTTTTACTTAAACAAAAATGAAGATCTTTCAGTTGTAATGACTAGAGCATTAGCTTTCAAGTACCTTATGGAAAAAGTGAGTCTGCCAATAGAAGAAGGGCAATTAATAGTCGGAATGAGAGGGACTGGAGAAAAAGAAGTATCAAGTTTTCCCGAAGTTTGCTGTCATGGTCTTGATGATTTATCAGTTCTTAATTCTCGAGAGAAAAATCCATACAAGGTTAATCAAGAGACTTTTCAAATCTATGAAGAAAAAATCATACCATTCTGGAAAGATAAATCCATGAGGGAGAAAATCTTTAGCAACATGTCCGAGGAATGGAAAGAAGCATACTATGCCGGCATTTTTACGGAGTTCATGGAGCAGAGAGTTCCAGGGCATACTTCTGGTGGGGAATTAATTTTCTCTAATGGTATTAGCTCTCTTACGAACAGCATAATTGCCAAAAAGGAGAATAGTCTTTCTCAAGCTGAGCTAGAAGAGCTCAAAGCGATGGAAATTGTAGGTGAAGCAATTGTTATTTATGCCAATCGTTACTCTTCAAACTTGAAAGAAATGGCTCATGGGGAAGAGAAGCAAACGCGTAAAGAAGAACTACTTGAAATGGCAAAAATCTGTTCTCAAGTACCTAAAGAAAAACCTAACTCTTTCTGGGCAGCACTGCAGCACTACTGGTTTATTCATGTAGGGATAATCACAGAATCTAACCCTTGGGATTCGTTTAATCCGGGCAGATTAGATCAATTCCTATTACCTTTTTATCAGAAAGACATTCAAGAAGGTAAACTTACCAGAGAAAGAGCAAAAGAATTACTAGAAGCTTTCTGGTTGAAGTTTAATGCCCATCCTGCCCCTCCAAAGGTAGGAGTGACTGCTCAAGAAAGCAATACTTACAATGATTTTTCAAAGATAAACATCGGGGGATTAAAAGAAGATGGTTCTGATGGAGTTAATGATGTTTCTTATCTTCTGCTTGAAGTTTTGGAAGAGATGAGAACACTACAACCCAACACCGCAGTTTTAATCAGTAAAAGAACACCAAACAGATTCATTGAGAAAGCACTCCATGTCTCATCTCACGGGTTTGGTGAACCACCTATTTTCAGTCATGATACTATGATAATGATGCTTCTCAGACAAGGAAAATCGTTAGAGGATGCACGAATGAGTGGAGTAAGTGGGTGTGTAGAAACAGGAGCTTTTGGAAAAGAAAGCTATATTCTTACCGGCTACTTTAACTTGCCTAAGGTTTTAGAGATTACTTTAAACAACGGAATTGACCCAATAACAAATAAAAAAATAGGAGTAACTACTGGCGACCCACTTGAGTTTCAATCGTTTGAGGAGGTATATAGTGCTTTCAGTGAACAATTAAGTTATTTCATCGATATTAAAATGGATGGAAACGATATCATTGAAGAACTTTATGCCACTAATTTACCAGTTCCTTTCCTCTCTCTCTGGATAGAGGATTGTATAAAGAACGCTAAAGATTATAATTCAGGAGGATCAAGGTATAATACGCAATATATTCAGATAGTTGGATTAGGAACTATCACAGATTCTCTAGCATCACTCAAACACAATGTTTACGAAACAAAAAAGTATTCTATGAAACAAGTTCTTGAAGCGTTAAAGAACAACTTTGCAGGAAATGAAGTGATGCACCAGATCTTCAGAAATAAAACACCTAAATTTGGTAATGATGATGATTTTGCAGATAACTTAGCCCAGCTTGTGTTTAATGATTCAATCAAAATAGTAGAAAACTATCCACTCTCACCTGTAAGAAAAGCCACTCGTCGAGTTTATGGGTTACCTACAACTTGTCACGTTTACTTTGGAAGTGTTTGTCAAGCAACTCCTGATGGAAGAGAAGCAAAAATAGCTCTTTCTGAAGGAATATCACCGGTGCAAGGAGCAGATAGAATAGGCATAAGTGGAGTTTTCAGATCAATCGGTAAACTGGACCACATAAAATCCGGAGGAACTCTCCTTAACCAAAAACTCTCGCCGGATTTAGTAAATGATGATGAAGTAATGACTAAACTAGCTCAACTAATTCGAGCCTATTTTGCAATGAATGCTCATCACGTTCAATTTAATGTAGTAAGTGCAGATTTGCTCAAACAAGCTCAAGAAAAACCAGAAAAGTTTAGAGACCTAATGGTAAGAGTAGCAGGCTATAGTGATTATTTTGTTAATCTCCCACTCGGTCTTCAAGAGGAAATAATCAAAAGAACTGAACAAACGATACTCTAACCCATTTAAGCTAATTTTTTGAATGTGTCATTCATTCATCATATTCATTACATTAGATACCACAAAATATGTTAAATATTCAAAATTAATACACTCAATCCTTAATATTTTAATATTTATTATTCTGAATGATGAATTAACCTATTAAGGGATGCCTATGAAAAATTCAGAAGAAATAAGTTCTAAATTACCAATTAAATATGATTTAAAAATTATTTACATTTTTTCTTTAATATTATCTGCAATTATTACAATTTTAACTCTCATGGGCATCTTCATGACTGATGTGGTTTATTCAACAGATGAATTATCTTCATTCTATGCCAATGATATTCTTCATTTACTCCTTGGATTACCCATTTTGATTGCAAATATGTGGCTTACAAGTAAAGAAAAATTATTTGCATTACTAAGTTGGCCTGGAATTTTACTCTTCTTTTTGTATTCCTATGCTACTTATTTATTCACTATTCCATTCAATATATTTTTCATTGGATATCTGATTACAGTAACTCTTGCTACCTTCATTATAATCGCACTTCTAGTTACTATTGATGGAGAACAAGTTTCTAGTAGATTGCGTGATAATGTTTCAGAGAAGATTTCAGGAAGCATTCTACTGGTATTGGCAATATTATTTTTAATTAATCAGTTTGTGGTTATGGGATCAGCTCTCATCAATGAAACTGCAGTTGATCCACTACAAGAAGCACAGTGGATTGTTGATTTTCTGATAGTTATTCCTCCAATGATTGTTGGTTCAATTTTATTAATTAAACAGAAAAATCTTGGATATGTTGCTGGAACAGGGCTTTTTTTGGTATACAGTATGTTGTTTTTAGGTGTTATACCAATCATGATCTATCAAGCAGTGAGTGAATCAGTTGCAATTGACTGGATTGGCATTATTATAGTATTTGTGAGTGGATTTGTGTGTTTCTTACCTCTTGCAAAATTTATTAAACATAGCAAATAATACGAGGTCATATTACTATGTTAATTATTCCAATATAGCAGCAATATTTATTTTAAATAAATATCAAATCTTTGGATATTCCAATGAAAACTATCAAGCTACCAAATGGAGTAGATCTATTCGTTTACAAAATAGTCCCATTTATTATGCTTCAAATCCGTGAAAATAATAAAATGAAGTAGAAGATTAAAAGAAAACTTCACTTTTCATTTCAGTTACCTAATCAAAAGATTGTTATTCTTCTTGTTGGTTACTCTTTTGTGGCTGCAAATCAACTCATAAACGAAGAATCTGAAACTTCAGAACCATACAAAAAGGTTTCAATTATTTTGTTGCTTCTTACAGGTATTTTCTTTGGAACAATACCTATCTTTGCTTCAATTATGGGTGATTTGGGTTTTTATGTGATTGAACAAGTCTTTATTCGTTTATTAATTTCTGCAATTATAGGCACCTCAATTATTGGATTCTTGATGCTTAGAAGAAAAAACCTTATTTCAAATATTGATAATAAAAATCAATGGAAGTTCACTTTTGCATTAGCAATAATTCTTATTTTTATGATCCATGTTTATCTATTAGCTGTGGCCTTAGGTGTCCGGGTAGGAGAAGCAGCTCTTTTAATTCAGGTTCAAGTTCCTGTCACAATCATTTTAAGTGCTCTACTTTTTAAAGAAAAAATCATGAGGAAGGAGGTTTTGGCCATTGGATCTGCTATTTCTGGAATTATTGTTTTAACTCATCCTTGGACCTTAGATGAATTTGGTTCATCTCTTCTAGGTAGTATGTTTGCTATTTTTAATGGAATTCTTTACTCATTTTATCTTATTACTTCTAAATTAGAAGCTAGAAATTCAGAAGAGGTAACTCACCAGCTCAAAACTCCGATGCAAGCCTTCTTTCAATTAATGCTTATTCTCTCAATTGCAGGGATACTCAATTGTTGTTTAACATTAGTGATAGGAAATGCTTTAGAAGATACTACAATAGGAGTGCTAAGAAGCTCATCTTTTCGATCATTCGATTTTTGGTTCTATGGAATGTTATTATCAGTTGTTTCTACAATTGTTCCTTATGGAATCATTGCTTGGACAGCTCAACATGTTTCTGGTTCTCAAATGGCTCTTCTTCTATTAATGGAGCCGATCAGCGCGGGAATAATTGGATGGATAATTCTAAGTCAACCAATAACTATTTACTATCTTTTTGGTGGAATTTTTATTTTCTTGGCTGTTTGGTTGGTTTCAAAAGGAGACTAAAATTAATTTAATGATGATTTATGACCAAGAGCTGTCATTTTTACCAACTAATCTAGCTAAAGGAAAGTTTTTTATCTCTCCACTATTCATTCTCTTATTGTCGGGTTGATTCTATGGATGAATTATCAAGATTTGAAACAATAGATATAAAGGTTAAACAGGAAACAGAAAAAGCAGATCGTCGTTTAAAAGAAATGAAAGATGAAGAAGCTATCAAAGAGGTTCTTCAGAGAGTTTTTCCAAAAACACCAGTTATGAGGATTACTTCACTCGCTAATGATCTTGCACAGGATAGGCAATCATCAATTGATAGCTTCCTATATTTGATTGAAAATGATTTAGTGAATATTGAAGCTTTTAACGAGTTAACAAGGCAAAGATTGGATGGAGTAATTGACAAAACTCAAGGAGATGTAGTTTTATCTAAATTTATTGCTACAATCACTTGTTCAAAAGAACCAATGAAACACATTTTTCCAGAATGTAGAGGTATAACATGCATGGAATGTGTTCAAACCAATCTTAAAGGACTTCCATCATACGATATCAAAGTGGAAAAATCTACTTCTAAAAGGTCAGATGTATGTGTTGCTTGTGGAGATTTTCTAGATGAAACAGATGATCTAAAAATTTCAGGTAATAGAATCTATTATAAATGCAGTCACTGCGACCACAAGGGCTGGAACCAGATTTTTGTGACAGATAAAATCGAATGATTTTTTCTTTTTTGCTTTATCTTTCCTTCTTTTATTTCCTCTCTTTTCCTAGCCTAAATATGATGGTAATGGTTGAGTTGCCAATTTATAGTTATGAAGCACAATATAGATCCTTTGAGCTAATTTTTGGACCTCACTTATCCCATCTCTTGTTGTTTGAGCTAGAAACTCTGCTTGTGAGAAAACCTTCATCTCTAAATCCTCTTTGTAGATTTTTTTGATTAGTTTTCGATGTAGATCATTTCCTTGGTCTTCCATCTCCTTAATCTTTATCAGATCTGTTGAAGGGTCGATTTCTCTTCCTGTTTCAAACCATGTTGAGATATGATCCAACATTTCTAATAAGAGATCCAAGATATTCCCTATATGTTCATTTACCCACTCTGGCAAAGGAACCAATAACTGTCTATGAGCCACACACTCGACTTTTTCAATTACTTTTTCAAATCTTTCAGAGACATTTTGCAACTGCGAGCTATTTACTGATAAGAATATCCCTTGCAATAACAATTGTTGAATTAATAGTGAATAGTGATCATTTCTTTGGTCCAATTGAGCAAGTTGTTCTTCTATCTCTTTAGTCATCTCCTTTCCTATATTACCCTTAATTATCATCACTTCTTGATGAAGGTTCATAGTTAGAGTGTTGAACAGTTCTATTCCACTCTCTCGATTTAAATTATAGATTTGTCTTTTTTCATCTTCTTGCTCTTTCATACTGCCATTACCTCCTCTATTGTAATTAATCCATCTTCTTCAATTATTTCCTTAAGCTTAGGAATTAGTTCTTGAATTGCTATAGGGTCATCTACAATTTCGATTATAACTGGTAAATCTTTAAGGGATCTTAATGCTCGAGAACGGTATTCTGTCTCACCGTAACCGAATTGACATTGTGTCACAGTTGCTCCTAATATGCTTTCTTCTCTGCATTTTTCTAAAACTAAAGTAACAAGTGGTTTTTTATCTTTTCTTTTGCCACCGGAGAGCCTTATCATTACTTTTAGCATTTTTCTTAATTCCATGAAATCACTCCATTGTACCAGCTGATTGCTGCTATTCTACCTAGATAAACTCCGATCATCACTAAAACAATCATTACAATAAAATTAGTCATTCCCAAATTGAGAGATTCTTCGGACAACTTCATAGTTTCGACAGTAAAAGAAGACATCGTCGTAAAACTTCCCAGAAAACCTATTCCTCCAAAAGTGATCCATGAGGAATCGATTACTCCTAGATTAAAGAGCGTTACAATTGCACCTAAAGCAAAACTACCCAAAACATTGACAGCTAAAGTACCGAAAGGTAGTGGTTTTAACTCTTTAAGCATCCCTGTAAGATAATAACGAGATAGAGCACCTAACATTCCGCCTATAGCTATAAGCATTGGTGGTGGGATATTTTTTAACACAAGTTAGTTTACAAAAAAGCTGTAAAAAGCTTTTGATTATATTTCAATCATTTAGTTGTTATATTCAATTACTTTCTTGAGCTCTTTTCTATAGTCTTCAAAGGCTTTTCTGCCTTCTTCGGTCATTTTCAATGTTGTTCTCATTTTTTTATTGACAATTTCCTTCGTTACGAGTATCATTTTCCCATCTTCTAGTTTAGAAACATGTGAAGAAATATTTCCCCAAGTTAACCCAGTCTTTCTTTTGATAAAAACTACATCTCCTTCATCAACGGCATATAATAGGGTAAGAATTTTCAATCTAGCTGGTTGGTGTATAAGACCATCCAGCTCTATTTTTCCTAAATCTATTTTTTCACTCATCTTCCATCACAGGGATTTTAACAAATTTAACAAGGAACACAATTCCTACAGCTACAAAAACTGTACCCATTATTAATAAATCAATAACAAGCCCATCATACTTTCCATAACTCTCGTTATTCAATGTAATCAATGTTATTATTGCTCCTTGACTCATTGCATAAGCTGCAATTAACCAATACTGCTTCAGGCCGGATTTTTTAACTAATTCACTAGATGGTCCTATCATTACTAGTCCGTAAAAGAAAGGTGCCATTTTATACCAATTATCAGTTTCCCCGGGATCATTTGAAATAACTATTAAGACTAGGGCTGTTATTGTTAAAATGATTGAGAAAAACAATACCAAACCAAAGAATACCGATTTACCTGTCTCTGTTTGAAATTTTACATAACCTAATCGTGGTTCGGTTATCTTTAGCTTTAATCTCTCATAAATTTTTACGCCAAAGATTAGCATTATTGCAACTATTATTCCAGACATCAACGGTTCTACAAATAATCCTGCGTTTAGTATCAACATTGATCCTATAAATAACTCATTTAAACCATCTTGATTATATTCTCGATAAATTTCCTGTTCTTCAGTCATTTTCATCACTTCTTATGAATATATTATACTTCGCATTATAAATAGCTTTGTATTACAAAGTTCTTTGAAATATTTATTTAACAAAAAATGGTAACGATCAGAATTTTAAAGAAAGGAAGGGGGAGAGGGAAAAGAATGCGAGATCAATTATCAGTCAACAACTAAGATCGTGCTATTGTGTTGCTGCAGTCATGGGTACATCTTTTATTCTCATTGGTGAAATAAAGGTTGGAGTTTCAACTTCCCACCATTTCACTTGTCTTGTTTCTTTACCCATTGCCTCTATGTTCTTGATCATTCGTAGCAAGTTATCGGTAATCCTAAGCTTTTGAATAGGCTTACTTATCTCACCATCTTCAATGATGAACATTCCATCTCGAGGGATTGTTGAGAATAGTCCCTCAATTTGATTAGTATACCTAAGATACCAATTAGAAGTAACGTAGATGGTTGGCTTAGAAGACTCTAGTAATTCTTCAAAAGAATGATTCCCTGGTTCAAAAACATAGTTTGTTGCTCCGGGAACAAGAAGCTTTGACCCAGTCCAGAACTCAATAAGTTGTGAGTTTCCAGTACTTTGTGTTCCGAACATTTTGGCTGAAGTAGCATTATGAACTATCCCTACAAGAGCTCCCTTATCAAATATGGGGGTTTTTTGAGTATTTGTTCCTTCAATATCAAAAGGAGTACTCCCTAAACCATTAGCTTTTGTTCCATCGTCGGTTACAGTAAAGGCATCTACCCCTAGCTTTTCACCTATTCTATCATTAAAGGAAGACATCCCCATCAGCATCATTACGGGGTTTGCCCCACCCAATAGATCACCCATTATTGATGCAGCCACTGTAGGATGAAGCACAAGATCATATGTTCCTGCTTTTCCTTGTTTTCCACCAATAGCCATCTTTGCGATCTCTCCTGATTCCCGTCCAGCTTTAACCACATCAGATTCTATTGTACCCAAAGACCTTCCAACGGATATTCCTTGACCGGAGCTTTCTGCATCTACAAATGATCTTAAGGTTAATTCATATGAAGTTGTCTTATATGAACCATCAAAACCATGAGAAGTTTGAACACAGGTATCTATCTCATCAAAAAACATTGAACCGGCTGTTCTTCTTGCTCCAGCTATTTCTGCCTCATTAATTGCGGCATTAAGCATTTCAGGAGCCTTTTCTGGAAAATCTTTCATCCGTTTATCATATAATCCTTCTACTTGAGACGGTGTTTTTGGTTCATCTTGTATCCCTGCAAAAAGATCTGAAGGTTCCAAGCCCTCAATAAAGGAAATTAGCTTGGGGATTTGTTGATCTATTATTTCAAAGGTGGGGTTAATAATGCTGGTACTACCTGTTTTCTTGCCTATCGCTACAAAAATATCAAGATTGATATCTTTCCATTGCTTGAATAATTCCAACTCTGAGTTTGCAATCCTTATTTGATGTTGTAGGATATTTTCTACTCCAATTATCACTTCTCCATGTGGAGAAGCTTTCTTAAGAGAATATTCAGCTAGTTCGTGTATATCTACCATTTAAATCCCTCCTAAACGGATGTTTCTCATCCTCACTCCATCAGCCGGACCAGCTGTCCAAACAGGTATTCCTTGTCCGGGATTGGATTTTCCACAAGTTGCTAAGTCTGGGGAAAAACCTTTTCCGGAAGCATCTATACTATTGAATAATCCTCTGGAAGTTAGTTCCAAGGTAGGTCGACTGATATATTCATCAGTTATTTCTCCATCTTTGATTAATCTTGCAGCACAACCAACGTATTTCGATTGATATCTTCGATCATCAATATTCCATTCCGTAAAATTCTCCATGAAAACTCCTAGTTTAATATCTTCTAGAAGTTCTTCGGTTGTAAAATCACCTGCTTCAATGTAAGTATTCGCCATTCTCACTAATGGTTCCCGATTAAAGCCTATAGAACGAGCTGAAGCATTTGATTTCACTCCTATTTGTCCTGCAAATTGACGGTTCGTTAATGGTTCAGTGATTATTCCTTCTTTTATTAGGTACCTTGCTCTAGATTTTACCCCTTCATCATCATATTTGTAATATCCTCCTGAACCGGGAATAGAAGGATCATCTATCACAGTGACCGCTGTAGAACCGGTTCTTTCAGTACCAATCTCAACATCAGCCCAGTAGGATTCACCAGCTTCTGCTGCCTCTCTTCCTTTTATTCGATCTAGCTCTGATGGATGACCTGCATTCTCATGTGCTATTATTCCTGCTACTTCTGGACCAATGATCATATCTATTGGGGTATCAAACTTTCTAGCTTTTGCTTTCTGAACAACTGTGTGAATAGCTTTTGCTTCCTCCACAAAAGTTTCAATGAAGTTTGGTGAACTAAACCACTCCCAGCCAAAGGTTCCACCTCGACCTATGAAACGTTGCTCTGTTTTATCCAAATTTTTGGCAGTCAACATTAAGTAGATGAAACCTACACTGTAACCGGCTTCTATTTTTGTCCCTTCATTATTTGCAAAAAGTTTTTTATGAGTTTCAAGTACCACGAAAGCATTTCTGTTAGGTAAAGCACCCTCTCCTACTGCGTTCACAAGTTCTTTATCAAGTTCTGTTAGCCTGTTAAGTTTTATTTCTGAACTTACATCTGTGAACTTGGTCTCAATTGGTGATTTCCAGCTTGTTTCTACAACTTCTTCTTCTGAAAAAACAATAGGTGTTTTTCTTTTCGTGGCCTTAGCCAACTTAATTGCAGTTGAAACAGCATCTTCAACGCCTTTCTTAGTTAATTGTGCTGTCGAAACAAAAGACATCCCTCCATTTACTAATGCTCTAATTCCTATTCCAGTTGGGCTTGATGAGCCTGCTGCTAATACTTGACCATTGGTAGTATTGTAGCTTTCATTAACTGCATCAATATAGCGAAGCTCGATATACTTCGCTCCTAAGTTATCACCAAACTGGATTCCATGCATTACTAGATCATGATAATCCATATTGAAATAATTTCTTAAGGAATTTAAAAAAGTTCTTAGCTTATGAAAGTTAATCAACTAAAAAATCAAGCCAATTTAATGTCATTTCTGTTCTTCTGCAAATTCACATATTAAAGCTATAGAGTTGGGGCCGGTATTAGCTGATACTGTGACGCCAGTCAGTATTGTTCTAATATTTGCATCTTTATAATTCTCTAATATTAACTTCTCCAATATTTGAGCCAAATCTTCTGAGTTAGCGTGAACAAGGGCTATTTTTAAGGGAGTCACTGTGAATTCTTTAGTTGTCATTTCCAGCATTTTGAATAAACCTTTTTCAACGGTTGTTTCAGATCCTACTACTACATTTTCACCCTTTTCATCCATCTTTATGATTGGCTTCTTTTTGAAGATTCTCGCAAGCCAATATTTGGCGATATTAACTCTTCCAGCCGCTCTTAGAAACTTGAGACTAAGTAAAAAGACATGATTTGTTAGCTTAGTGATTTTACTTCTTACCTCACTAACTACTTCTCCAAAAGGTTTTTCTTCGTCTCGCATTTGAACAGCTGTTTCAGCCAGAAAGACTTCTCCGTAAGAGCAATTGAGTGAATCAACTATTTCAATCTCTATTCCTTCCTTTTCTTCTTTAATCATTCTTGCAGCTATCGTTGCACTGTTGAATGTTCCAGATAAACCGGAACTAACGGTTATTACCAATATCTCTGTTTTTCCTTCAGCAATAGCATTATTGTATGCCTCATAAAAACTTGCAGGAGACGGTTGTGATGTTTTTGGCAAGAATCCTGCTTCGTCAAAATGACTGTAAAATTTCTTTAGATCAAACGATTCATCTTCATAGAACTCTTCACCATAAAAAGTAACACTCATTGGTACTATTTGGATCGCATGCTTTTTAGCATAATCTCTACTTATATCAGAAACACTATCAATTATTATTGCAAAACTCATTAACTACTGATATTGCTTACTCTTAAAAAAAGAAGACTTTTACAGCCGAATAATAGTAAGCAAAGAATTTACCTAAAATAAGAATTAGTCACTCAAAGGACTACTCTAACAAATTTCCGAAATCTGAAACAAGTGAAACGCAACCGGAACCTGTGTGTGCAGAAATACTTACACCACTTAAGAGTATTATATAAGGAACATCTGGTAAATGCTCTTTTAGCTCGGCCTCTAACATATCAGCTAGTTCTGTTGCATCAGGGCCTGTTTTAACAATACATACTCGTCGAGGTTTGACAGTATAATCTTCAGTAGTTAATCTAACCAACTCTTGAATTCCTTTTTCGATCTTTGTAACTGATGTGGCTACTTCATTTTTTCCTTCACTGTTAACAACAGTTATAGGTTTTTTCTTGAGTAATCTTGCTAGAACATATTTTGGAGTGCTTATTCTTCCTCCAGCGTGTAGATGATTTAGATTAGGTAAAAGAATATACGTCTTTAACTTTGGAACTAGTAATCTTAGTTTATCAGCTATTTCTTCAGCTTTTAACCCCTTTTCTATCAAATCAAGAGCTTCATCAACCAAAAAGACTTCTGGGAAAGAAGCATTTAAGGAGTCAACTAAGTGAACATTAATTCCTTCATGAAATTGTGAAAGCATATCAGCTGCGATTCTAGCACTATTATTTGTTCCAGATAGACCAGAACTAATAGTTACGACAATAATGTCTTTTGCTCCTTCTTCAATGACTTTTTCATAAGCAGTAAAAAAGTCGGCAGGACTTGGTTGGGCTGTCTTTGGGAAGAACTTCTTTTCTTTGAAATGTTCATAATATCCCAATAAATCAAATTCTTCATTTTCAGTAAAAGTTTGAGAGTGATAGTTTACCGTTAAGGAAACAACTTCTACTCCTTTTTCTTTGGCATAATCCCAAGGAATATCTGAAGCACTATCAGTAATAACTTTAATTGACATAGGATAGTATTAAATGAGTATTATAAAAAGGTCATTTTTTTATTATATAATAGTTGAAATCATTGAAGAAATTTCGTATTATTAAACAAGGACTAATCAAATCATTATTAGTGACTATCACCATCAGAACCAGTCCTTGAAAAGAGTAATTCCATTTCTTTGCTAAAAGAGCTAGGAAAAGGCCTTACATCTTTTAATGATAAGAAAATAAAAGCAACAACTAGCCTAACAAAGCCTACCACAATAAAAGCATACTTTAACGCATCAGACGTGGAGTAATTAAGATACTCAAAAAGATTAACTAGATAACCTCCAGATATTGAACCAAAGAAGTAAGCAATCCCCAAAAAACTGTTATAGATCCCAAAATAGACTCCTCTTTTATCTTTGGGCACGATATCGAACAAATAAGCCATAAAAGCTGCTTGTGAAAAAGCCAGAATTGAACCAATTAGAATGTGTGATATTGCCAGTTCATAGACATTAGAGGCAAAAGCATACCAGAAGGGAAAAATAACCAACGAAAAACGATTTATCTTGATTAGTTTAACTCTACCAACTTTATCAGAAAAACGCCCACCGGGACCTACGAAAAATAAGGTTGTGATACTGAAAATTACTTGAAGGATAGCTATTTCCATAAAAGTAGCTTCAAGACCACCGTTTTCGAAATTACCTCTTTGTCTTTGTGGAAAAAGACCCCAGCTCATTGACATTGCGAAAGCATGAGCAAAACTGATTATCAAAAAAAAGGTGAAGAATTTATGTTCTTTCAGCTCTGAAAAGCCTAGCTTCAAGTTTGCTATTCGACCATTAACATTTTTACTTTTTAATGGAGCATATTTTCCAGTATCAGGATATCTTAAAAGTGACAATGCTCCAATCGTACTCATAACTATGAGTAGAATAATAGGGATAAAGAAGCGTGATCTAACTCCAAAAGTTGTTAAAACACCAGAAGGAAGAATATCTTCCCAGATGGTATACTCCTCAGTTAAAAGAAAACCGATCACAAGAACAGAGATAATTGAACCAACGGAGCCCCAAAAAGCGATTTTGCTTATATCTTTCCCTCTTCGTTCCTCTGGAAAAGATTCAATCAAAAGAGAGTTCCATGCTGGAACCCCCATGCTGATTATTAAAGCATTAAAGGTTGCCATAATAATGAGTAGCCATGGGTTATCGATAATTAGCAAGAAAATAATTGGTAAGACACTTATGAAATTAGAAAGGGCAACAATTGGAACTCTTCTTCTAATATCATCAATAAGTGCTCCAAACAAAGGCTGGATTAGATTAGCACTTAAATTAGTAATTGAACGTAGCCAACTTGTTTCTGCAGCAGAGGCACCTAAGTCTACAGCTATTGATCCAAAGAAAGGATTAAGTGAAAGACCAACTTGACTAGAAACTGAAGAGAGGTATAATGGGTTTTTCGAGGTTTCTGGATATTCTCCTTCAACTACCTCAGTTTCTTTAATTTTGCTGCGAAGACCCATTTTGACAAATCACAAATTGAATCATTTAATTTAAAGATTACTTAATACTCGCAAAAATTCCACATTTAATTTCTAATGATTCAAAATAGAAGTTCACAAAGAATAGTTAAGAAAGTGAAAACAGTATCATGGCTTACTTATAAAAATAAAATGAGTGCATCCAATCAAAACAAATATTAAATGTGTATTTTTTTGGATCTATGGAAAAAAAAGAAAGTTTTGAAATCGTAAAAGCAAATAATACAGAAGAGGATGCACACCATTATGCCACTCTTGCAGAAATTGCTGCAGATGGACTTTTTAGTTTTCTTTATGGATCAAAATCATATTCATTGCTTAAATACCTATTTTTGGAAGAAAACACCATCCCAAATCATAGTATCACATATTTTGTTAAAAATAAGCAAAAAATAGCCGGGGAGATTACTTGTTATACCTATGAGTATCACGAAAAAAATAATGAAAGATCAGAAAAGAAAATAACTGATTATTTAGGATGGAAAGTTGTTAGACTCTTAGCTGCATCATTCATGTTAAGATTGATGAGAGTTAAACTTGAGGGGGTAAAGCCTGAAGAATTGTATATTGAATCCATTGCTATATATGAAGAATATCGAAAAAAAAAACTGAGTAAGCTTCTTTTGAACCAAGCAGAAAAACTTGCAATAGAAAATGGATGTAATAAGCTATCATTAGATGTTGAAAAAAAGAACACAATTGCAATTGCGGCTTATGAGAAAGTAGGATTTGAAGTGCTTGAATCTACTAAAAACAAGAAAATTGTAAAAATGATAAAATGGATTTCTTAATTTATGATTAACCACAATTATTTTACGATAATAAAATTTGATTAGATTTATAAGGATTTGAACATAAAACAAGTTATGACAAATCCTGAAAATATTTCTGAAGTTATAACTCTGTGGAGCGATCAAACAAATTGTGCCCAATCAACAGGTAAAGGATTACTAGATCACTTTAATCATGAAGAAGCAGGCAATGTTCTTCTCTCATCCTTTATTCCATATGGAGGGGGATTTATGTCAGGTAACGTTTGTGGTGCAGTAAGTGGTACACTAGCAGCCATGAGCTATATTCTTTCGAAAAAAAATAGTAGTATTAAGGAAATTTTCCAACTTACAAGCCAGATGAAAGAAAAATTTGCGAATGAATTTGGTTCAATAAATTGTATTGAAATAATATCTCCATTTTTAGATTTGAAGAATGTTGATATGGAGAATCTTAATATGGAGAGTCTTATGATGGCAAATCCAGATATTTTGGAATCTGAGGTTTACAAGACATGCACTAGTTGCGTTAATAAAGCAGCAATAATCGCAAAAGAACTAATTGAAAAATCAGCTTAAAGTGTTTCTCAAAAAATAGTTCTTGGATAAGTTTCAAGATTTTTTTATATAATCAAACACACAGGTGTTTATCAATAAAAAAACAAAAGGAGAGGAGGTTAGATCAGTCTACTGATCTACTATTTTCTGCGTCTAACGTATGTTAAGCATGCAATGAAAATCATTGGTGCAAAAACTACAGAAGAAGAAAAGGCTAAGGGAGGAGCATCATCATCATCGGTTGGATCAGTGCCAGCACTATCATATTCTAGATGAAGTCTTTTGCCATCCATTTCCATTAAGAAGTCTACGCATACTCCACGATCATCATATTTGATTGTATAAGTCACACCTTCATTGGATATTGTGATAAAGTTGTCACCATAAGTAACACCGACACTTGTGCCAACGTAATAATGCGTAGAAGCATTACCCATTAGCCAGACATATGAGTAAGTTTCACCAACAATACCTGTTGGAACAAGTAAAGGCATTTCAACTTCATAGTCTCCAGTGCCCGTACTACCCATAATTCCATCAGTAGACATCCAATCTAGATAATCAGAACCAGCGGTTGGGAGTGCAATATCTGCCCAGAACCAGAAATGGTCATCTATAGTCCAGTTAAATGGACCTATGTCATCTTCAGCTGTAAAGGTGAATTCAGTAACTTTTGTATAGAAGTCAGTATCGAGAACAACTGCATCATCCCAGATCAGTTCACCATCAGGGAAAACAGGACCTTTCATATCTCCATCGCCGTCACCGTCGGCTTCTAGATGAAGCACTTTACCTTCCATTACCATATAGAAGCCAATGCATACTCCTCGATCATCGTAAGTGATGGTATAAGACATACTTCCACTGGATAGTGTGAGAAAGTTGTCACCATAAGTAACACCGACACTTGTGCCATCGTAATAATGCGAAGTAGCATTACCCATTAGCCAGACATAGGTGTGAGTTTCACCAACAATACCTGTTGGAACAATCAAAGGCATATCAACAATATAAGCTCCAGCCCCAATACTACCCATAATTCCGCCTCCAGTCATCCAACCTTCATAATCAGAACCAATGCTTGGGAGTGCAGTTTCTGCCCAGAACCAGAAATTATCACCTTCAGCCCAGTTAAATGGACCCATGTCATCTTCAGGAGCAAATGTATATTCAGTTATTCTTGTATAAAATTCTTTACCGATAACAATTTCATCATCCCAGATTAATCCACCATCAGGGAAGATAGGTCTAGCAGGACCATCTCCATCACCTTCAGATAGTAATACCATTTTAAAGTCAGGAGATGCATAGATGAAATGGGTACAAACACCATCTTCATTCCAGCCTATATCTAGGTGTGTATTAGAAGGAGAATGAGATATGTTTAGGTACTGATCGCCATAGCCAATACTTACGTCAGGATCAAACAAGTATTGATTAATAGTTGCTTGTCCCATAAACCAACTATATGAATGACCTGTGCCATTAACATCGATAGGGATAATGAAAGGCATGTCCATTTGTTCAAAATAAGTAGTGCCATTATCAAAGGGTATCATTCCGACAATTCCTCCACTATTAAGCCAAGAAGCGTAATCCCATGTGGGAAGCTCAAGGTGTGCTTTAAAGTCATAAACTTTGCCTGCTGCCCAAGGTGTACCTTCTCCAAATGGCATGTTAAATTCAAAAATATCCAAAGAGTAATGTTCACCAATAACAATTGAATCATCCCAGATAAATGTACCATTTGGTAAAGCTATTTCTGGGAACCACATACTATCAGCAGATCTAATGTTAAGGTAATCGAGTTGACCGGCACCGGCAAAAAGACTGTAACCAGTAACAACGTCATCTCCGTAGTAAAAGAATGCGGCCAAATCAAAACTATCGTAGTTCATACCATGGCCTCCAAGATTTACGTCTTCTACATAATCTTCTTCCATTGGAATTCTGAATTCATAAAATTGGTATTCACCATTTCTTGCTGCAGCACCATCTCCATTTGAGATTGTATCATTTTCAAATACAAAGGTGCCTACTTGATATTGATCAAGATAGGTGTAGCCTAGAGCATCATCAATTCGTAAGGTTTTTACATCAACAGGATCCTCACCAGGTTGTCCTGGAACAAGTAAAGCAACTGACATTTGATCATAAGTACCTGTTGTAGGATCACTTGAATCATGCAGCATAACACTGATGTGTAAGGCACCACCATTTACGTATACCCATACATCCATCATACCATCTACCATCGTTTTTGAGGGGTAATGAGTAGCAGCTGAAGGAATAGTCATTCCTGTTGTTCCTAATTCAGCGTAAGGAATGTCAGCATACTCCGCATCTTCGAAAACCCCATCAATCGGTAAATGGTCACCCAAACTTATACATTTAAGTGTACCCATCAACTGAGGCTCATTGTATACTGTAGTATTCGCCTTAGATGAGTTCATCCCACTTGAAAGCATAAGTGTAATAAGAACTAATAAGATAGTTCTTGAAATTAATTTCATAAATTTAAGATTGATTCAGCATTTATATAGCTTTACTAATGATTTCTTATCTTAATAAAAAAATATTTGATGAATAGAAATTAGAGTATAAATTGATTGAGTTTTATTTAACGCCATCTTCCTCTAAACTAGACCTCTAGAAAATTAACTAATTGAAAAACTGAAGAAATGATTATAAAACTATTCTATACTCAAAAAAATTAAGAACAATATGTTTAATTAGTTAAAAATAAACAGACAGATTAAGCGAGAAATCGCTAGTGAAGCTAAAGATGGTTGCTATTGGAGAGGTTATGATAGGCCTTTTATATCTGACAATTTTGATTTTGATTAATGCTTTTTTTGTAGCAGCAGAATTTTCTTTTATAACAGTAAGGAAGACAAGAATGAAAGAGCTTGCAAATCAAGGATCGGGACAAGCTAAAAGAGTAATTTACATAGTTGATCATATTGATGAATATATTAATTCAGCACAGTTAGGAATTACGATAGCATCGATAGCTTTAGGGTGGGTTGCTGAACCAATAATGCACATGTTATTGGAAGACCTTTTTCATATATTACATGTCCCTGAGGATTTAACATTCACATTATCGGTTGGAATCGGCTTTTTCTTTGTAACAACACTGCATGTGGTTCTTGGAGAGTCAGTACCTAAATATGCCAGTATCCAGCTCTCCGAAAAGGTGGCTATGACTTGCGCATTACCAATGATCATTATCACGAAAGCACTTTCTCCTCTATTAAATATATTTAATGCACTAAATTGGATGGTTCTTAAAGCCTTAAGGATAAAAAGGCAGCATGGTCACATTTCTGCTCTTAGTGAAAGTGAGCTAAGGATGATGATAGATGTCAGTGAAGAGCAAGGTTATATCGAAAAACATGAAGAAGAACTGCTCTATAATGTCTTTGAGTTTGCTGATGCAGCAGTCAAGGATGTATTGACTCCCCGTCCTTTTGTTGTAGGACTGGAAAATACCGTTACTTTTAACCAGATACTTGCTATAGCTGAAGAAACTGGTTACTCAAGATTTCCGATCTATGAAGGTAAATTAGATAATGTGATAGGAATATTGCACATTAAAGACTTGATCAGATACGCTTTAAAACCTGAAACATTCTTACTAGACCAAGAATTAAGAGAAGTAATCAAATCACCAGAAAATAAACTAATTTCTAAAGTTTTAGCTGAGATGAAACAAACTCAAACACAGTTAGCTGTAGTTTTTGATGAGTTTGGAGTAGTATCAGGAATAATCACACTAGAAGACATCATCGAAGAATTAGTAGGAGAAATAGATGATGAATTTGACAGTAGAACCCCTATAGGTATTAAAACTGAAGGAGATAGTTTTCTTGTTAATGGTAGAGTACATATCGATGAACTTTGTGAAGTATTAGATCTAGATATTAAAACAATGGGAGCTATCTCTGCCGGAGGCTTCGTTGTGGAATTACTTAGTAGAATACCTGATGAAGGAGAGAGTACAATCTACGAAAACCATCTGATAGAAGTGCTAAAGGTAGAAAGCCACAGGATAATAATGATGAGGATAACCCGTCAAGAGAAAGAAGATTTAGATATAGAGCAAGAGTAGTTAAAGAAGTTTAAATCGACTTAAATATTAGTTCACTTCATTTAGTCAACGAATTCTCAATCATGGTGAGTTCTAAGATAAATTTTTCCCTTTGTTAAACTGCCTTCTGTTTCTCTTTGCGCATAGTCTATCTTATGTGCAAAAAATTAACAAAGGATGCCATTCCCAAGCCAGCTTAACAATTCGTTTATTAAAAGTAAGAAGCCTGTCCCATAATTCCTACGATGCGTCTGATTGTGGCGTCAGCCACAGACGCATATTATACATGAGGAATCGTGCGAGGAGTTG